>JAITQL010000012.1 GCA_031288935.1 Tannerella sp. | reverse complement strand
TGCCGAAAAAGAATATACAGTTGAAGAACGGCTTCGTTCGCTGTACCAACTTCAACTGATCATGTCGGAAATAGACAAGATCAAAATACTCCGGGGCGAATTGCCGCTGGAAGTCCAGGACCTGGAAGATGAAATTGCCGGCCTGGGAACCCGCCTTCACAAATACCAGGCGGAAGTGGATGAAAGCAAGAAAGCCGTACTGGTACAGAAAAACAGGATCGTCGAATCGTCGAATCTGGTTGAAAGATACAAGGTGCAGCTGGAAAATGTCCGTAATAACCGGGAGTTTGACAATCTGTCGAAGGAAATCGAATTTCAGGGACTTGAAATCGAATTTGCAGAAAAGAAAGTCAAGGAGTTCAACGTAATCCTCGATGCCAAAAAAGACGAAATCAAACAGTGCAAGGTGCTGCTGGAAGGACGAAAGGGCGACCTGGAGCAAAAGAAAAGCGAACTGAACGAAATCATTTCCGAAACGAGGCACGAGGAAGACAAATTGCGCGACAAGGCAAAAAAACTGGAAGAATCCATTGAACCGCGTTTGCTGACGGCCTTCAAGCGTATCCGTAAAGGGGCGCACAACGGACTGGCCGTAGTCGATATTCAGCGCGACGCCTGCAGCGGCTGTTTCAATAAAATCCCGCCGCAAAAGCAGATGGATATTAAACTGCGGAAAAAAATCATCGTGTGCGAATATTGCGGCCGCATCATGATTGACCCCGAATTGACTCACAAGTAAGCAGGAATAATCGTTTAAAAACAACATCGAACAGGAATACGGGTCTCGGCTTTCGTGTTCCTGTTTTTTTTCCCCGTGATTGCATCTGTCCAGGCATATATTCTGAAACACCGGCTGCTTCAACCTGCCGCCCGGGTGATTGTCGGCGTAAGCGGCGGCGCCGATTCCGTCGCACTGCTGCACGTCTTGACGCAGGCAGGATATGACTGTATCGTTGCCCACTGCAATTTTCACTTGCGCGGCGCCGAATCCGATTGCGACGAAACGTTCGTCGCACAAGTCGCCGATTCCCTGCACTTGCCTTTTCACAAAATGGATGTAGATACTGCCGGATATGCCAAACGGAAACGTATTTCCGTCGAGATGGCAGCCCGGGAATTGCGTTACCGGTGGTTTGAGGAATTGCGAAGCACGCTTCGGGCGCAGGCCATTGCCGTGGCGCATCACCGGGACGACAACGCCGAGACTGTATTGCTCAACCTGATGCGTGGCACCGGCCTTCGCGGACTGGCCGGCATCCGGCCGAAAAACGGTTCTCTGATACGTCCTTTCCTGTCGCTCAGCCGGCAGGAAATCCTGCAATGGCTTTCCCAACGGCAACTGACTTTCCGGACGGACAGCAGTAACCTGTCCGACGAATATACGCGAAACTTTATCCGCCTGCGAATCCTGCCATTGATGGAAAAAGTGAATCCTTCGGTCGGGGAGACAATCGTGCGTATGGCAGGACACCTCTCGGAGATCGAACCGCTTTATGCGGACTGGATTGAAAGGGAACGCGCACGCATGATGTCCGGAGATCGCATCGACATTCATGAATTAATGCAGTCGTCCGCGCCTCAAACCATTTTATTTGAGCTGATCCGTCCGTATGGATTCACGCGAGCGCTTTCCGAATCTGTTTTTGCATCGCTTCGGGGCGAATCGGGAAAAGTCTTTTACGCAGCCGACTCTTCCTGCCGGATCATTAAAGACCGCGACGCCCTTCTGCTCGCTTCCGTTCCTGTAAAAGACGGGCGCACATACACCGTTGGCGTGAATGATACGCTAACGCTGCCTATCGGATTAAGTACGCAAAAAAAAGCAGTCGATTCTCACTTTGAAATAGAGAAAATAAATACCGTCGCATCGCTGGATATAAAAAAACTCGCATTCCCGTTGACTTTGCGTACATGGCGGACGGGAGACTGGTTCATTCCGTTCGGGATGCGTGGACGCAAGAAACTGAGCGACTACTTTACCGACCGTAAATTCAGCGTGATCCAAAAGGAACAGACCTGGCTGCTTTGCAGCGGTGAAGATATTGTCTGGATTGTCGGTGAACGCATTGACAATCGCTTCCGGATTGATAAATCCACTACATTTGCATTAGTTGTGAAATTTTTTTGCCGATAATATTTCATAATCCCAAAAAGATACGTACTTTTGCCGCGTCTTATTCTACGAAGACAAACAAGATGTATTCAATAAGTTAGAAAATAATCCTGTTACATACATTATATTTTTATTATTAACAAAGCAAATGCAGCTAAAAATGTCATTTTGGAAAGCATTTTCATGGTGTATTTGCCCATTTTGAAGAATTATGCAAAAATACAACATTCTAGAACTGAACGGAAAGCAGTTAACCGAACTGCAAGGGATTGCAGAAGGTTTAGGTATTAAGAAAGTTAAATCCCTGGATAAACAAGATTTGGTTTACAGGATTCTTGACGAGCAAGCCATCTCACTGGCCGGTATCCAGATTGAAAAAGAGAAGGAAAAGGAAGGACGCAAGCTGGAAAATCAAACCAAAAGAGGACGCAAGCCTAAAAATGTGGAGGCTGTGAAAGAAGACGGGGGGACGGCCAAGGAGGAAAGTGCGACGGCGGTGCGGCCACCGCGTAAACCGGGACGGCCGCCGAAGGTTCAATCAAGTCCGGCCGTTGCAGCCGGAACAGACAGCGCTGAAAAAGCGCCCCGTAAACAGGGAGGACGGCCGCCGCTTAAGCCTGTTCAGGAGCCGCTGCCGGCCGAATCTGTCGAAACGCCGGTTATGCAGGAAGAAATCCAGCCGGCTGAAATCGTGCAGCAATTGCCTGACCCGGCTCCGGTGGAAGCAGTCGCAGCGGAACCGGCTGTCAATACGGAGGAGAGCACGCCCGAAACGCCGGTGAATCCGGTTGCGGAGGTCGCCGTTCCGGTCAACCAGTCCAAATCCGGCCGGATCATCTTCAAGCACGCAAGCGATACCAAGTCCGTATTGGATCAGGTACTTCCCGTACAGTCCGCTCCGCCGCCGCCGCGGGTTGAAAAGCAGGAAAAGCCGGATAGGCAGGAAAAACAGCCCGGCGTCGAAACAACAAACGGAAATGCTCAACCCCATCGTCAGCAACAGCCTAACTATACCGGCAGGCCTCAGCCGCGCAATGGCAAATCGCAGGAAAAGGTGTATGATTTCGACGGCATCCTGACGGGACACGGCGTGCTCGAGATCATTCAGGACGGATATGGATTCCTCCGCTCGTCCGACTACAACTATCTGACTTCGCCCGACGATATTTACGTTTCCCAGTCGCAGATCAAACTTTTCGGACTCAAAACCGGCGACGTGATCGAAGGCGCGATCCGCCCGCCGAAGGATGGTGAAAAGTATTTCCCGTTAGTCAAGGTAGACCTGATCAACGGACGTTCGCCCGAAGAAGTGCGCGACCGCGTACCTTTCGACCATCTGACACCGCTCTTCCCGGAAGAAAAATTCATGCTGACGGCGCGTCGTTCGCACAAGGTGAATGATCACATCGCGGTTCGCGTAGTCGATCTGTTTTCGCCTATCGGCAAGGGGCAGCGCGGACTGATCGTGGCGCAGCCGAAAACCGGAAAGACCATGCTGTTGAAGGATATTGCCAATGCGATTGCCGCAAATCACCCGGAAGTATACATGATCGTCCTGCTGATTGACGAGCGTCCGGAGGAAGTCACCGACATGGCGCGAAGCGTGGATGCGGAAGTGATCGCCTCTACGTTTGACGAGCCGGCCGAACGGCATGTGAAAATTGCGGACATCGTCCTCAACAAAGCCAAACGGATGGTGGAATGCGGACACGATGTGGTGATTTTGCTGGACTCCATTACCCGTCTGGCACGCGCTTACAATACCGTGCAGCCGGCTTCCGGAAAGGTGCTTTCCGGCGGTGTAGACGCCAACGCCCTGCAAAAGCCCAAGCGTTTCTTTGGCGCCGCCCGTAACATCGAAAACGGCGGCAGCCTGACGATCCTGGCCACGGCATTGACCGAAACCGGTTCCAAGATGGACGACGTGATCTTCGAAGAGTTCAAGGGAACGGGCAACATGGAATTGCAGTTAGACCGCAAGCTGTCGAACAAGCGGATCTATCCGGCCGTAGATATTGTCGCGTCCAGTACGCGCCGCGACGATTTGCTGCAGGATGAAGGGACGCTGAACCGCATGTGGGTGCTGCGGAAATACCTGTCCGACATGAATTCGCTCGAAGCCATGGAGTTTGTGAAAAAACAAATGGAGCATACCATTGACAACATGGAATTGCTGGTTACCATGAACGGATAGGACAACGAAGGGGAGGCAGCGCCCCCGGGTGACCTTCCTGCCGATTCAGGTGTCCGGCCTGTTCATTTCAGTTTTCAATCAAACTGAAACGAACGGCCGGACATTTTTTTTGTCCTCCAACCGGTGGCGGAGCCTTTCGCAGTGGCTGCTGTGCCGGTGGGGACATGCCCCTGACACTCCGTGGCAAAGCCGTCCATCCTGTTAGGGATGGCAGTTCGGTAGAAAGCCCTTCTGCCAGCCCTCTCGCATCCCGTACGGGATGCAACCGCAACGGGCGCCGACGGTTTCTACCGAACTCTCATTCCTCACGGAATGACGGCGCTG
>JAITQL010000009.1 GCA_031288935.1 Tannerella sp. | reverse complement strand
CAGCGCCGTCATTCCGTGAGGAATGAGAGTTCGGTAGAAACCGTCGGCGCCCGTTGCGGTTGCATCCCGTACGGGATGCGAGAGGGCTGGCAGAAGGGCTTTCTACCGAACTGCCATCCTTAACAGGATGGACGGCTTTGCCACGGAGTGTCAGGGGCATGTCCCCACCGGCACAGCAGCCACTGCGAAAGGCAGCTCCGTCACTGCGAGGCACGAAGCAGCCCGGGGGGGTACCGCTGGATTGCTTCACTGCGTTTGCAAGGACGGAGCGCGGCATTTCTTTCGGGATAGCTGTTGCCGCATGGCAAACTGTTTCGCAACCGCTCCTTAAAGCGTCTTGAAGCGGTATCCTTCCGCCTGCAACCATTCGATGGCGCGGGGCAGGGCTTCCTTCATCCGGTCGGCGGCTTTCAGGGAATCGTGGAAAACAAGGATGGAACCGTTGCGGGTGTATTTCTTGACGACGTTGAACACGCCCTGCGGCGTCATGTGCGGACTGTAATCGCGCGTCACCACGTCCCACATCACAATCCGGTATTTTTTCTTCAGCCGCCACAGTTGCGGGAAACGCATGTGCCCGTGTGGCGGACGGAACAAATCGCTGTCGATCCATTCCGCCGCCTTTTCCACATTGGCCACGTATTTCTTCGACCGGAAACGGATGCCCTGGACATGGTTGTAGGTATGGTTCCCGACCGTGTGCCCGCGCTCCACGACCATCCGGTAAATGGCGGGATACTTGCGCACGTTGTCGCCTACGCAAAAGAAGGTTGCCTTCAGGTGATGGCGGTCGAGCAAGTCCAGCACCCACGGTGTCATGTCCGGGATCGGGCCATCGTCGAACGTCAGATAGACGCACTTCTCCCTTTCGGGACGTCGCCATATCGCTCCCCGAAAAATGACCCTGTACAGCCAGGGCGGTTGCTCGATAAACATGTCTTACTTGTTGGCAAAGGCTTGTGAATACGCCATCCGGAAGTTGTTGAACTCGTCCTTGAAGGCGCCGCCGTATTCCGGGTTGTTGCGCAGGCCGATGATCATTACGTTTTGCATCACGTCCATTTGCAATCTCAATTCCCGGTGTACGCCGCCCAGCTGCTCCGGCCTCAATTCAAAGAACCACCGGATGCTGCGCATCGCATGATCCGCTATGCCATTCAGGATTTGTTCGCCCTTGTCTTTCTCGCCCAGCGTGAGGTACATTTCGGCGATGCCCAAAGCCGTGTAGTCGTAGGGCACGTTTTCGGGCGGCAACACCTGCGTAGCCCTGTCCAGTACGGCCAGCGCCCTGTCATTCTTTCCCTCCTGAATCAGTGCGGAAGCCAGGTCTCCGAAAACGGCCATCCGGTAGCTCTTGCACTGCCGCATGACTGTTTCATCCAGATAGATGCCCGGTTTATCCACGCCGCCCCATGTGAACTTGTTCATCACGTTGTCATACATCTTTTCCGTATCAATCGAACGGCCGCCTTCGCTCTGCGTATTGACGGGGGTGATGCGATGCGCCAGTCCCGTTTTCTGGAAATAGGGGGTCAGGCGGACAAACTGGGTTGAATCTACGGTAATGGCAAAATAAATCGGCCGTTTCCAGTTGTTGGTGTGGAGCATGTCCAGAATGGTCAGGGCTTCTTTTCCCAGCGAATTTTTCCCGGAAAGATTGATCACCATTTCCTTCAGCAGCCGGTCGCTGTCGTCGGGACTGATGGCGTGATTCCGCATCACGGCCGCCGAATCCACCTTGTAAACAAGCGTCTCCGAAGGAATGTAATCCAGCTGCTGGCCAATGCCGGGCAGTTTCTTGTATTTCGGATCGTCGCTCTGAGCAAATTCCAGGGCGGTACTCAAATCCACCTGTTTGATCCGGTTGAAAATCCACACCCGGTCTCGCGTACCCTGGATGTATTTGTCCCGCGTCCAGGTGATGGGGAGCGGATCCGACCCGTAGGCCTGGCGTTTCATCTGGTCGATATACCAGTCTGTTTGCAGGTAACTGGTGTTGCATACGCGCACGTCGGTACGGATGCCTTCCACTTCCTGCGCGTACCACAGCGGGAAAGTGTCGTTATCGCCGTTCGTGAAGATGACGGCGTTCGGTTCGCACGATTCCAGGTAATTCGCTCCGAAGTCGCGCGCCACATAGCGTGCCGAGCGGTCATGGTCGTCCCATGTCTGGGAAACCATCTGCACGGGCACCAGCAGGCACAGCAACGAGGCGGCCAGTGCGGACAGGGTGGACGGCGCCTTCAGGAACTTCTCCAGCGCACCGGCTACGGCGGCTACGCCGAAGCCTATCCAAATGCAAAACGCATAGAAGGAACCGGCATACGCATAATCCCGTTCACGCGGCTGGTAGGGCGTCTGATTCAGATAGAGCACGATGGCGATGCCGGTCATGAAGAACAGGAAGAAGGTAATCCAGAAACTCTGAACGCCTTTCCTGCCGCTGAATATCTGAAATCCGATACCGAGCAGTCCAAGCAGCAGGGGCAGCATGTAATAGACGTTGTGCGCCTTGTTTCCTTCAATGTCGGAAGGCGTGTCGTTCTGCGCCCCCAGGCGGTAGGTATCAATCGGCTCGATTCCGGTCAGGTAGTTCCCGTTCAGGATACTTGCGTCGTGCCCCTGAAGATCGTTTTGCCGTCCGGAAAAGTTCCACATGAAATAACGCCAGTACATGTAATTCAACTGGTAGCTGAAGAAGAAGCGGAGGTTTTCCACAAACGTGGGCTTCATCACGGTGACCGTTTCTCCGCACCGGTTGAACTTGACCGGCCGTCCTCTCACATCCGCCCAGAACTTGTATGCGCCGACGTGGCTGGGCTGGTCGCTGTACATGCGTGGAAACAGCATTTCCGTTTCCTGCACGTACTTGTATTTCGGTGCATAGGTGGAAATATAATAATGGTCTTTTTCGTTTTTGTCCTTCTTGATGACACGGCTCCAGATAGGCTCAGAGTCTTTCATGACGGGCGCGCAGTTCACGCCGTCGCTTTCGCGCTGCACGTCCGAAACGAACGTCTGCCCGTATAAGAGCGGCGTACTGCCGTACTGCTCGCGCGCCAGATAGGTGCGGAGGGTAAAGATGTCGTTCGGCGCATTCTGGTTCATGGGCGTGTCGGCCGTCGAACGAATCAGGATCAGCGCGTAGGAGGAATATCCCACCACGATGACCATCAGCGCGACGAGGATCGTATTCAATGTTTTTATGTTTACCCGCTTGTAGTAGAACAGTCCCGCGGTCAGCGCGGCGATCAGCAGGATGCCCAGCCAGTAACCGCTGCCGATGAACGGGATGCCCAGGAGCGTAATGGAAAGGATGAAGGCAATCTTCATCCGCACCTCGTTCACCTCCTCGCGCATCGTTTCCCGGATCGCCCAGCCCAGTGCGCCGGCTATACATATAGTGTAGGCAAACACGCCCGTATTGTAAGGCATTCCGAAGACGTTGACGAAGAGCAGCTCGAACCAGCCGCAGACTTCTACCAGTCCCTGAACCACGCCGTACATCATCAGGGCGACGATGGCAAACGAAACGGCCAGCGCCGCCAACATGCCCTTCATGGTCGGTTCCGGGAATTTCTTGTAGTAATACACCAGTACGATGGCGGGAATACAAAGCAGGTTCAACAGGTGGACGCCGATGCTCAGTCCCATGAAATAGGCAATCAGCACAATCCAGCGGTCGGCATGAGGCCGGTCGGCCACTTCCTCCCATTTCAGGATCAGCCAGAAGACGACGGCGGTAAAGAGCGACGAATAGGCATATACCTCGCCCTCGACCGCGCTGAACCAGAAGGTATCGCTGAACGTATAGGCCAGTGCGCCGACGATTCCGCATCCCATCACCAGGAGCGCGTTGCCCGGCGTCAGTTCGCTGTCATCCTTTTTCAGTACAATCCGCCGCACCAGATGGGTGATACTCCAGAACAGAAACAGAATGGTCAGGGCGCTGCACAGGCCCGACATGCTGTTTACCATCCTGGCAACCGTTGCCGGATTGGAAGTCAGCTGCGTGAACAGATTCGCGGTCAGCATGAAGAAGGGCGCTCCGGGCGGATGTCCGACTTCCAGCTTCCATGCCGAAATAATAAACTCACCGCAATCCCAGAAACTGGCTGTCGGTTCTATCGTTGCCAAATAGGTACAGGATGCGATCAGAAAAACCGTCCATCCCAATACATTGTTGATTAATTTGTACTGTTTCATATTTTGTCCTTTTGTTTTTTTTCGGATTTGGCCGCAAAGATACTAAAAACACTTGAGTTTATAACGTATTCGATCCGGCATTATTGCAGAGCAAAGAGGGATCAGTCCTTCTCTTTTCCCTCACGTGCGTATCTTCTTCGGGTTTTTGGCGATGAAATCCTTCCATCCGGAATAAGCCTTTCCGGATGAGGCAGGGCGGCTGGTCTGGAGGTAATGGCAGAAAGCGGCCGCCAGTCCGTCCGTGGCATCCAGGTACGGCAGCATGTTTTCGTCGGGAATGTGGAGAATGTGCTGCAACATGCCGGCCACCTGCTCCTTTGCAGCCTGGCCGTTTCCGGTAATGGCCATCTTGATCTTCAGCGGCGCATATTCAGAGATGGGAATGTCCCTGTTCAACGCCGCTGCAATGGCGGCTCCCTGTGCCCGTCCGAGCTTCAACATGCTTTGTACGTTCTTCCCGAAGAAGGGCGCATCGATGGCCAGTTCGTCGGGGAGGTATTCATCTATCAGCGCCAGCATCCGCTCGTAGATCCGGCGCAGGCGCAGGTAATGGTCTTCGAGTTTGTCCAGCTTCAACACGCCCATCGTGATCAGGCGCGGCTTGCGGTCTTCGATCGTCAGCACGCCGTAGCCCATCACAATCGTGCCGGGATCAATGCCCAATATAATCCGTTCCTGTGTCATGCCAGCTCCATTTCTTCCAGCAGGGTGGAAAAGCCCGCTATCTTCGCGCCGAATGTAGCACTCAGTTCGCGTTGCAGTCCGGCGCCCTCGCGCTGCATCCAGCGATGCAGCGTCTCGCGGTCTTCTACGCGAAACTGTATGCACAGACTGACGCCGCCGCCGGCTTCATCCTCCTGCAAATCCTGCAATACGCGCTGCATGACCGGCCGGTCGAGCAGACCGCCCTGTATTGCGCGAGGTATGTACTGTTGTTTCAGATAGAGAAGGCCGTCATCCCAAATATCGTTGTCCAAATGAAAGGTTGTATGATAGATCATCCTGAATTTTGCGATAAAATTTGAACAAAGGTAGCGTTTATCTCAATTAAATGGCTATCTTTGTCCCCGAAAAAATAAAAACGGGGTATTAGCTCATCTGGCTAGAGTGCGACACTGGCAGTGTCGAGGTGACCGGTTCGAGTCCGGTATACTCCACAATCTCCCCCTTTTCCTTCAACACGCTTCCGTATTTCATCATCCTGTCGTCCAATTGCTTTTCCGCGTCACACGGTTGAAAGGGATTTAAACGCAGGTTCCGCAGAGTCGGGATTGTTGAAATTTGCGGAATCCGCATGGAAACTTTGAACCCTTGAACTTTGAACTTTGAATTAATTCACTTACATTTGCCCGCCAAACAGATAACTCCGAATGAAATGGAATCGAATCAACTGAACGGACATAATAAAATGGAATATCCGCCGATGCACACGGCCGAGCATATTCTGAACCGGACAATGGTGCAGATGTTTGGCTGTCCGAGATCAAGAAACGCGCACATCGAGCGGAAGAAAAGCAAATGCGACTATCTGCTTGCCGAGGCGCCGACCGACGCGCAACTGGCGGAGGTGGAAAGAAGGGTGAATGAGGTCATCGACCGGCATCTGCCCGTTACCTGCGACTTCATGAGCTTCGCGGAGGCTGCAAAGTACGCGGATATGAGCAAACTTCCCGAACATGTATCCGATACCGTCCGCATGGTTCGCGTCGGAGACTACGACGCCTGCGCCTGTATCGGTCAGCATGTTCAAAACACGTCCGAAATCAGCCGTTTTAAACTGCTCACCCACGATTATGCGGACGGAAGACTGCGCCTGCGATTCAAACTGGAGGCGTCCTGACACAAAAAAGCATTCAAAACTCAACCGGAGCAGGCAAGAACAACCGCCTGTCCGGCGCCGGCTGTTTCCGGCTAAAAGGGCTATTCAAACTGGAAGGGTTTGGCGAGAAAGGGTCTGGCGGGCTGTTCCTCGAAGAAAAAGCGGTCGGCAAAAGCGGGCTTCAGCTGGCTGAACCAGGTGGCTTTCGGATCGTGGCGGGCAAAAAAGGGGATGTCTGTCCATTCGGGATTGCGTGCCTGGATGAAACGCAACACAAAGACGCTTTCGCCGTGTATTTGCTGTGTGCCCAGCAGCTGTATTTTTCCGGCGCGGTGGCTCATGCTCGGGCCGCGGACGGTGCGGCAGAGACCGCTTACCTGACGGTAGGCGCGGCGGTAGATGTGCCAGCACTTCTCGAGCGGAAGTTCAAAGAAACGCCTGGCGCCGGTGTCGCGCACAACGAACATGTAGTAGGGTATACATCCGGCTTCGACTTGGGTGCGCCACATGTGGCTCCAGAGTTCCGGGCGGTCGTTGACGTGGCGCAGGAGGGGGGACTGCGTCCGGATCTGCGCGCCGGTGTTGCGTATGCGGGCGATGGCCTGGCGAACGGCGGCGGTCGAGAGTTCTGCCGGATGGCTGAAGTGCGCCTGGATGGAAAGGTGCTTGCCGGCGGCCAGGACGGCGAAAAGGCGCATCAGGTCGTCGCTGTCGCTGTCGGTGAGGTAGCGGTACGGCCAGTAGGCAAGCGATTTTGTGCCGATGCGGATGTGGCGGATGTGGCTGTATTCGGGGCGGAGCAGGGGGAACAGGCACTCGCCGAGGAGGGAGGCGTGCATGGTCATTGGATCGCCGCCGGTGAGGAGGATGTCGGTCACTTCGCGGTGCAGGGAGAGGTATTTCAGAAACAGACCGGTGTCCTTCATGGCGAATTTCAGCTTGCTCATGCCCGAAAACTGCGGCCAGCGGAAACAGAAGGTACAGCAGGCATGGCAGGTCTGTCCCTGACTGGGGAAAAAGAGTACCGTTTCGGGATATTTGTGCTGGATGCCCCTGAGACGGATTTCGCCCAGGCTGGGGACGTTCTGTTCCTGGCCGGCGGGGTTGGGGTTGAGCGAGAGGCGTATCTGCTGCACCCGGCGGGCGATCTCTGCTTCGGAAGCCTGCCGGTCCACCAGCTTTTCGAGGGCATGGAAGTGTTTCTTCTCCAGCATCGCGCCGCGGGGGAAGTTGAGGGTAAACATCGGGTCGGACTCCACGTTCGACCAGTCGATCAGTTCCCCGGTCACGTAACTGTTCGTCTTGAAGGGCAGGACGCGCGCCGCAATCTCGATCTCGCGTATCTGTCTGCCGGACAGGACGGCTATCTGGGGTATCGTCCGGAAATTATGCCGCGTGTATGTTCGAATCGTCTTTTCCATCTGCAAAGGGGGCTTTTACAGGTCTAAACAAACGGGAAGGGGAAAAGGTTTAACCTGTCCAAAAGCGCCTCCTCTCCCCTGTCCCTTTCGAAAGAGAAGCGAGAGCGTATT
>JAITQL010000207.1 GCA_031288935.1 Tannerella sp. | reverse complement strand
ACATATGAATAGGCGTATTTCACCAGCCGGGAATAGTTATTGGTATAAGTCAATTCGAGTAATGTTTTCATCTTCAGTTATTGTCTAATCGTTTGGAATGGTATATTCTTTCAGTTATTCTCTCTGCTTAACCGTTTAAGTTAACCGGTTTCAAAATTAACTTAACCGGTTAAGCGGAACAGAAAAAAAACACTCAGTTTCTTGTTATAATCTTGCAGGGAAGAATTAATTTATTCATACTTGTCAAAGTCTCCAATGACGTTTTTGACGGCGAATACTTTGCATTCATTTGTTCCGCCAGCATGTCCACAATGTGTTTGCCTATCTTAGCCACGGGCATCATCGCTACATTGATATGCGGAGCTATATCCTGAAACAGGGGCTCTTCGTGAATACATGCCAGATTGAATTTCCGGTTGTAGTCGATCTGATGCGCCCTGAAATACTGGAACGCTTCGATGGCAAGGATATGCGTTGCAAAAAAAAAGCCGTCTATATCCGGAACAAGCTGGAATATCCGGTTCAGCGTGGCCGGAAGATTCTTTTCGTAGCCGTGAAAGACGACTTCGCCAATCAATTCGGGATTGACCTCGACAAGATGTTTTTTCAACGCCTTTTCATAGCCTTTACGCCGCAAGTCCATATTGTGCAAATGCGGATTGGTTGTAATACAGGCAATCCTGTGCGAACCTTTCCTGATAAGATGGTCGGTAAGCTTGAAACTGCTTTCCTCGTTATCTATCAGCACATAATTGGCGGACAGGTCGGTGAAGAACCGGTCAAACAATACCAGGGGATACGATTCCTTGATCAACTCTTGAATTTCGATTTTCGAGACTTCGGTCGGAGCAATGATGATCCCGTCTACACGATGTGACTTCAACATGCTGATCATTCGCTTCTCGCGTAATATTTCGGATTCGGAACTGCAAATCATCAGGGAGCAGTCAATTTTATCCAGTGACAATTCGATGGACTTGGCAATGGCAGAATAGAAGGAGTCGGAGATAGATGGCAAGATCAAACCCACCGTGTTGGAAACTCCCCGCGTCAAGGCGCGTGCCAACATGTTGGGCTGATAATTCATGGATTCTGCATGTAAAAGAATCCGTTCCTGCGTGGCCGGACTGATCTTGCGATCTTTTCCTTTCCCTGCAAGCACCCACGAAACAGTTGCAATAGATATGTTTAACTGTTCCGCAATCGTCTTTAAAGTGACTTGTCCCATTACTTTGGTATTTGCTTCGGTTATTAACTTAAACGTTTAAGTTGATTCCGCAAATGTATAATTTTAATTCTGCATA
Organism: Tannerella sp.; assembly: GCA_031288935.1. Lineage (GTDB taxonomy): Bacteria > Bacteroidota > Bacteroidia > Bacteroidales > Tannerellaceae > Tannerella. The sequence goes on along the minus strand of JAITQL010000207.1, from coordinate 14,019 downwards.
CACCAAAAAATAAAGGTCTTCTTTTTGAATAATTTTTTTGTCAATTCATTTTCAAGAAGATGGATAATGTTAAAAACGAACGGCCCTCTCTGAGAGAAATCAGCCAATCCAAATCCGACCTTTTCTGAAAAAGACTCGCAGTTGCCTGTTAATCACTCCCCGATAATCTTAACCAATACTCTTTTCCGGCGTTTGCCATCAAATTCGCCGTAGAAGATCTGTTCCCACGGCCCGAAATCCAATTGGCCATTGGTAACGGCTACTACAACTTCGCGTCCCATCACCGACCGCTTGAGATGTGCATCGGCGTTGTCTTCGAACGTGTTGTGACGATACTGGCTGTAAGGTTTTTCGGGCGCCAGTTTTTCGAGCCACACGTCGATGTCGTGATGCAAACCGCTCTCGTCATCGTTAATGAATACGCTTGAGGTGATGTGCATGGCATTGACTAACACCAGTCCTTCCCTGATACCGCTTTCGGACAGGCAAGCATTCACTTCCGGCGTGATATTGATTAATTCACGCCTCGAACGGATATTAAACCACAGTTCTTTTCGATAGCTTTTCATCTTGTTTTCTTTCTGTTTTATGATTGCATGACAAAAGTACGGTTTCTTTTCAAACAGGCAAAACGCTCGGTAAACATGACGGCTTTGCGCTGTTCCATGTCGTAGACGGTATTTCAGCAAAACAAACCCTGCGAGCACATACGGCGTACTACTTGAAGGGCGCCGTCCTGAAGGCATGGACTGACGGGCCATACGTATCAGGCAAGTCTGAAACGGGTAAATAGCGAAAAAAACGTAACTTTGCATCGCAATAACAGGAAGATCATTCCGATCCGAAAGTGAAAGTAAACCGTTTAACTGTACATATATATGAATACAAATACATTTGCAAACCGCCACACCGGCATTAGCCCGGATGACGTGCCTTCGATGCTGCAAACCGTCGGAGTGGCCTCCATGGACGAACTGATTGAACAAACCGTCCCGGCGGCCATCCGGTTGAAGAAGCCGTTGAATCTGCCCGAACCGATGACCGAACGCGAGTTTGCCGAACATGTCGCCGAACTGGCATCCAAAAACAAACTCTTTACGTCGTATATCGGGATGGGCTGGTATGACACCGTTTGCCCGGCGCCCATCCTGCGGAACGTATTCGAAAATCCGGTCTGGTACACCTCTTACACACCCTATCAGGCCGAAGTGTCGCAAGGCCGTCTGGAAGCCCTGTTCAATTTCCAGACCGTGGTGTGCGAACTGACCGGGATGCCGCTGGCCAACTGTTCGCTGCTGGACGAGGCGACGGCCGCCGCCGAAGCCGCAACGATGTTCTGCGCCACCCGCAGCCGCGAGCAGGTAAAGGCCGGGGCGCAGGTACTGTTTGTGGACGAAAACGTGTTTGAATCCACGCTGGCCGTCCTCCGCACCCGTATGGCGCCGCAAGGCATCGAAGTGGTCGCGGGCGATTACCGGCAGTTTCCGTTTACGGAGCGTGTGTTCGGCGCCATCCTCCAGTATCCCGACGGGAACGGTTCCATCGAAGACTATGCGGGGTTCGTTTCGCAGGCGCACGCCAACGGGACGCGCGTTGCCGTGGCTGCCGATCTGCTGGGCCTGGCGCTGCTCGTGCCGCCGGGCGAATGGGACGCCGACGCGGTGTTCGGCAGCAGCCAGCGTTTCGGCATCCCGATGTTCTACGGGGGGCCGTCCGCCGCTTATTTTGCCGTGAAGGACGAATATAAGCGCCAGATACCGGGACGCATCGTCGGACTGTCCGTAGATGCGTACGGAAAACCGGCTTACCGGCTGGCGCTCCAGACGCGCGAACAGCATATCAAACGCGAAAAGGCAACGTCCAATATCTGTACCTCCCAGGCGCTGCCGGCAACGATGGCCGGATTTTATGCCGTATATCACGGCGCCGAAGGGTTGCGCGACATCGCCGGCCGGATCCACGCATATGCCGGATTTCTTTCCGCAGAACTGGAAAAACTGGGGTATCGGCCGTTGAACAAAAACTGTTTCGACACGCTGAAAGTGGCTTTGCCGCCTCGCGTGTCCGTCACGGCGCTGCGCGAGACAGCCCTGGCCTGCCGCGTCAATCTGCGCTATTTCGACAGCGGTGAAATCGGCATCAGCCTGGACGAAACAACGCAGGTAACGGATGTGGGTGTTTTGCTGTACATCTTTTCCGAAGCCGCCGGCACGGAGTATGTTTTACGGGAAAGCATCCCGCGGCGAATCCATTTCGACCGGAAGCTGGCGCGCAGCTCCAACTTTCTGGAGCAGGAGGTGTTCAAAAACTTTCATACCGAAACGGAACTGATGCGTTATGTCAAGCGGCTGGAGCGCAGGGATATTTCGCTGGCTCACTCGATGATTTCGCTGGGATCGTGCACGATGAAGCTGAACGCGGCGTCGGAGCTTCTCCCGCTTAGCCGTCCCGAATTTCAGCATATACATCCCTACGCGCCGGCAGACCAGGCGGGCGGCTATGCCGAACTGATCGAAAACCTGGCGGCCTGCCTGGCGGAGATCACCGGCCTGCAGGGCGTCAGCCTGCAACCCAACTCCGGAGCGGCCGGCGAGTATGCGGGGCTGCGCGTCATCCGTTCCTATCTGGAAAGCATCGGCCAGGGACACCGCAGCGTCGTCCTGCTGCCCGCTTCGGCGCATGGCACGAATCCGGCCAGCGCCGTCCAGTGCGGTTACACGACCGTGACCGTTCGCTGCGACGAAAGGGGAAACATTGATCCGGCCGACTTCCGCCTCAAGGCCGAAGAAAACCGGGAAAAACTGGCGGCCTGCATGATCACGTATCCCTCCACGCATGGCATTTTCGAGGCGGACGTACCGGAGCTGTGCCGCATGGTTCATGCCTGCGGCGGACAGGTATACATGGACGGCGCCAACATGAACGCGCAGGTGGGACTGACGAATCCGGGCATCATCGGGGCGGACGTATGCCACCTGAACCTGCACAAGACCTTTGCCTCGCCACACGGCGGCGGCGGGCCGGGCGCAGGCCCCGTCTGCGTAGCGTCGCACCTGATTCCGTTCCTGCCCGCCCATCCGGTCCTGTGCGGCAGCGAAGAGCGAAACAGCGTCGCCGCGGCGCCCTGCGGCAGCGCCGGCATCCTGCCCGTCGCCTACGCCTACATCCGTCTGCTGGGCACGGAAGGCCTGACACGGGCAACCCGGACTGCCATACTGAACGCCAATTACCTGGCCGCCAAACTGGGCGACGCCTACGGCATTGTCTATACAGGCAAACAGGGGCGCGTCGGCCACGAGCTGATTCTGGAATGCCGTCACTTCAAGGCGGCTTCGGGCATTGATGAAAACGACATCGCCAAACGGCTGATCGACTTCGGATACCATGCCCCAACCCTGTCGTTCCCCGTGCACGGCACGTTGATGATCGAACCGACGGAAAGCGAAAGCAAAGCAGAGTTGGACCGGTTCATCGAAGTGATGGAATGTATCCGCGAGGAAATCCGCGAGGTGGAAAGCGGGACGGCGTCCAAAGAGGATCATGTCCTGAAAAATGCGCCTCACCCCGAATATGAAGTATCGGCCGATACGTGGAATCATGTCTATGCGCGTTCCAAAGCGGCGTTTCCGCTGGAATGGCTGCACGAAAACAAGTTTTGGGTACATGTAGCGCGCGTCAACAATGCGTACGGCGACCGGAACCTGTGTACATGCCGGTAACCTGAAATCACAGGCCGCCTACGGCAACATGTAAACAGAATCATACCGCGTATTATAAACATTTATTACCACTGTTGAATATGAAAGAGAGCATAAGGATATTTGAAGAAAAGAAAGTCTGTGCCGTATGGAACGAAACGGAAGAAGAGTGGTATTTTTCCATAGTGGATATGGTTTCGATATTAACGGATCGCGTTGACGGTCGAAAATATTGGAATAAATTGAAGCAGCGGCTTAAAGAAGATGGAAATGAAACGGTGACAAATTGTCACCAGTTGAAATTACCTGCCCCTGACGGTAAGATGAGAATGACGGATGTAGCTAATACGCAGCAGGTTTTCCGCCTGATTCAATCCATTCCTTCGCCCGGGGCGGAGCCGTTCAAACTGTGGATTGCACAAACGGCCAAAGAACGTTTAGACCGGATGCAAGACCCCGAACTGTCTATCGAACAGGCAATGATGGATTATAAACGGCTGGGGTATTCCGACAACCGGATCAATCAGCGACTGAAAAGCATCGAAATCCGCAAGGAATTGACCGATGAATGGAAATCGCGCGGTGCGCAGGAAGGCGTCCAGTTTGCTACCTTGACGGATATTATCTACAAAACATGGGCAGACAAAACGGCGAAAGAGTACAAACAGTTCAAGGGACTGAAAAAGGAAAACCTGCGCGACAACATGACCAATGCCGAGCTGGTACTATACTTTACGCGGCATGACTTTGTGCATTGGCCTGTCTCGCAGAGACAGCACTTCATTAACCGTATGTCTCGGTGTACGGTAGTGTTCGTGTGTCGGGAACGGTAGTGTTTGTGTGCCTGGAACGGTAGTGATCGTGTGTCGGGGACGGTAGTGATCGTGTGCCGGGGACGGTAGTGATCGTGTGCCGGGGACGGTAGTGATCGTGTGCCGGGGACGGTAGTGCTCATGAGCCGGGAACGATAGTGCTCATGAGCCGGGAACAAGTATCTTTTTTCCTGTCCGCAAGCTAAAGCATACGGTTAATAAAGCGCTTCCCCTGCGGGGAAACGCTTTCGATACGCTTCCGAACACGACCGGGACGGATGCCATGCACAAAACTGTCCCGCGTAAAGTATAAACATGCTTGCCGAACTTTCCACCAAACAAATATCCGCATCTTCCAGTCCCGAATCGCTTGACGAACATTCGCAGGTTGCCAGGCAAGGGATTCTGCTCAATAAAGAGCATGAACAACCCCGGGGCGCCAAATCCATAGCCTCGCAGACCGAACAATCCTGATTTTTTACGCCGCTTGTTTGCAAGTTCTGGGATTATCCTGTACATTTGCATCTTTCAAAAACGAAACGAAACTAATTATCAATCTATTAACAATAATATCATAATGATGAAAATGAAAATGTTTTTTTGGGCGGCGCTTTTTTGCCTCCCGGGTCTGCTTCATGCGGCAGACTTCAAGTTCAATGCCGGCGGCAAGTTTAAAATCATGCAGGTGGCCGACACGCATATCGACAACAATCCTGTGGGAACGGGTGCAATCAACTCGCAGGTAACGGTAGACATGTTGCGGCTGGTACTGGATGCCGAAAAACCGGATCTGGTGATTTTTACCGGCGACAACGTGACCGGCCGGCCGTATAAACGAGGTTTTGACCTGCTGCTCGAACCGGTCGTAAGCCGTCAAATACCCTGGGCGGCCGTATTCGGAAATCATGACGCCGAACAGGAACTGTCTTACGAACAGCTGGCCGACCTGGTGCAATCCTATCCGTACAACGTGGGCAAGATGAAAAAAATCAAGGGCGTGTCCGGTTACGGAAATTACATCATCGAAATAAAAGACCGGAACGGAAAAAAGACGGAAGCCCTGTTGTACTGCATGGATTCGCATCAGTACAGCACCCTGAAGCCGACCGTGGACGGCTATGGCTGGTTTGCCTTCGACCAGGTGGACTGGTACCGGAAACAAAGCGACAAATATACGGCGGCCAACCGGGGAACTCCCCTGCCGGCGCTGGCTTTTTTCCATATCCCCCTGCCCGAATATCGCGCAGTCTACAAGGAAGAAGGACACAAGCTAATTGGAGCGCAACTGGAAAACGTCTGTTCGCCGGAAATCAACACCGGCATGTTCACCGCCATGCTCGAAAAGGGCGATGTGATGGGCATGTATGTCGGACACGACCACGTCAACGACTACATCTTCAACTACTGCGGGATTGCGCTGGCCTACGGCCGTTTCTCCGGCAGCAAAAACACGTACGGCGACCTGAAGAACGGCGTCCGTCTCATCGAACTGACCGAAGGACAGCGGGGATTCGACACTTGGATACGCCTGAATGAGGAAATAGTGATCAATCAGGTAAAATTTCCGGACGATTTGCCGCAGAAGGGCAAGAAATAACAAAAAAGGCGCAAGCCGTATGGAGAAGCAATCCCCTTTTCGGGGGACTGTTTCCATACGGTGAACGCATCGTGTTTCGCAGCGCATGTAATTATAGCACAATCCATCATCAGCAGCATTTTTTTCCCGTGCTTAAACCCTAAATTCGCATTTACTGATTGAAATTAGGAGGTAGCAAGTGTAATATTCTCCATTTATTTACAAAAGCGCTACCGTTCTCAATTCTCAATTCAGTACGTACCGTTGCCTTGCCGCGGTGCGTACCGGAAAGCTGTACTTCGCCTTCGAGTTGGGCTCTTGTCTAAAATAAGAATGTCAATTTGGCCATTGTTGCAGATATATCTACATTTGCAAAAAAACGAAATATGAACAACGAAATCAACAAGCTATTGTTAGGCGAAGGATACGAAGTCAAATCCGATTCGCTTGCAGGCAGCGAATACGATATTTCCATTGCCAAAGGGAATGTGTTCAAAGCCGAACCGGGTATTTTTTTTGCGGAAACCGGGAGAACAAACTGTAACCGGTTAATGCCATGACCAAGAATAATTTTTCCAAATGGGTATCGAACAGCTATGTGTTATTGATAATAATAGCTGTTCTTATTGCATCGGTTTACGGGCTGTCCTGTATGAATGTCAGATGCAAGCCGGCGCTGTATTTGTACTCCATATTCCTTTCCTGCCTGCTTTTGACGGCGGGTGTAGCTACTGTGGCGGTTGCTTATCGCCCGTTCAAAAAGGGAAGCGTGAAAATCGGAGCGTTTCTGCTGCTTTTTATTTATGGAATAGTGGTATATGTCAGATATTATGAAGTGAAGGAGCCTTGTACTTTCAGCATTAGTTTTTCCTATCTGCTGGTCTTTATTGATAATACCCTGTCGGTTTTTTTCCCGTCAAGAGGAGCATACGAAGAATTAAAGGAATATTCCCCTGTTTTCCAGTTCCATTTCTATCTGTTCCATTTGCTGACTTATATTTACGGTGCGTTAATTCTACTCTCCCTGTTCGCCGGAAAGATGATGAACCGGTTTCAGCAATATTATTACGGGAAGAAACGCTGTCTTTTCTTCGGCGCAGGCGAGCCGTCCAAATTGCTGGCCAGGGATATTATTAAAAACGCTCCCCATACCGGTTGTTTTTTCCTTGTTTCGGAAAAACAAAAAGACGACAGGGAACTTTTCGAACAGCTGGACGAGTTGGGAGCGATCGTCTTCCATGTGGATTTTGAGGATGAGAAAACAAATTATGCCCGGTATAAGGCAAGCCGCTATTTTTTCCTCGACGAAGATCAGGATTTCAATGTGAGGATGGCATTGCAGGCGGTTCAATCCCTCCCAACGAAAAAGGGAACAGAGACGCATCTCTATATCCGCACGGAAATGGAGCGAATAGACAACTTCTTTAGGGAAGACATGCCGCAGACGGTAGAAATCCATCTCTTCAACCAGTCGGATTTAACGGCACGCTGTTTTGTGAGCGAACATCCGATGCTGGATTGTCCGGAAATGAAAATCAATCATGAAACACTTTCGGTCGATTATGATTTTAATCTGTTACTGTTGGGATTCGGATGGGCCGGATGGGAATTGCTGAAAAAATGTATTTGCGATGCGCAGTTTAAGGGAAGCCGGTTTGAGGCAACGGTTATTGATGAAGCATTGGAAACAAAATACGGCGACTATCCGGTTTTGTATGACGAGTGTATCCGGGAATACAACTTGAATTTCATCGCGGAAACAATTGGCAGCAAGTCGTTTTATGAATGGATAACCGGGCATCTGGAGTCGTTTAACCGCATTATTGTGGCCTTGGGCGATGACAAGACCAATATGGATATTGCCCTGACCCTCGCCCGTATTTTGCAGGCAAACGGCAAGAGCGGGCAGGATGTTAAAGATACGGTATTTGCCCATGTCCGGGAAAAAAAGAATTTCGGCTGCTACAAGAAGAAAGATATGTTCCCTGTTACCGTTTTTGGAGACATGGAAGAAATTTATACGGAAAATGAGATTGTCAGGGAGTCTGCGGATTATGTAGCGAAGATGGTAAACTATGTATATGGGCAGTACAAAATTCCGCTGGTAAAAGCGATTGATTGGAAGACGGCTGAAAGCGAATGGAGTAAAGCTTCTCTTTTCAACAAGGATTCCAGCCGGGCAGTTGCACAAAACATGGAAAACATCTACCGGATTGCACGGAAAACCGGTTTGGAAAATCCGGATCGGGAAAAATTGGAGATTCTCGCCGAAAACGAACACCGGCGATGGAATGCGTTCCATTTTGCAAATGGCATCAGGCAGTGGAAACTGTCGGACATTCCCGATGACTGTGAAAAGGGAAAGCTGATTGATTCAAACAAAAATCTGTTGAAACACGGATGTTTAGTCTCTTTCGCGGAATTGCAGGCTGTTTCGGAAAAGATCAATCTCAACAGAAAGAATGTCGGGAATCCGGAAGAAGAAGATTATCAGGAAGTGGATCGACGGATCATCCGGCATTTCTCACTGTTTACGCAAATGCTGAACCAAAAAAACAACAGCAAAACCAATACGTAGAACCTCTCCCCCGACCCCTCTCCACAAGAGAGGGGAGCGGGGGTTTCGGACACGGGCTTCCTTCTTTTTCTGAGATTCAAGAATTTCACCGGCACAGCCGCCATGAAGGGCGTTGCCCTTCCGGTGTTTGCAGGGACGGTTGTCTTCGTGCCCGTCCCGTGTTATACAGCAAACACTGCGCGAAACACCGCCGTCCCTGCGAGACCCTATAAAAAAATTCAAACAGGAAGAAATAACGGGAAATGAAGGGGGATACATGCCTGAAGGGGACTTTGTCCGCTGTCACGGTAGCCCCCCGTCAAGGAACGGCGCATTGAATCTTTGAATCTTGAATCTTTGAATTTTTGAATGGAGACTTTCCCTGTCATGCAATTTCATTCCGTCGAACACAATCATATCTCTCAAAAATCCGTACCTTTGCCGTGCCAAAAAAAATCATTTATCTGATTGTATGTAATATGGAAGAAACAAGATTAAACAAGATAGGACGGTTACTTCAGAAGGAATTAAGCGATCTCTTTTTGAAACAGACCAGGAGCATGCACGGCACGCTGGTGTCGGTCAGCGCCGTGCGGGTCAGCGCCGATCTGGGCATGGCAAAGGTATACCTCAGCATTTTCCCGTCGGAAAAGGGACAGGAACTGATGGAGTCCATCGAACACAACACCAAAACCATTCGTTACGACCTGGGACAGCGCGTCCGGACGCAACTGCGCAAGATACCGGAACTGAGTTTTTTCCTTGACGATTCGCTGGATTACGTCGAACACATTGATCAACTTCTGAAAAAATAGCCTCGTTTGAACCTCCCGTTTTACATCGCGCAACGGTATCTTTTCGCCCGGAAATCGCACAATGCCATCAATATCATTTCGATGATATCGGTATGCAGCGTAGCGGTGGCGACGGTGGCGCTGGTGTGCGTCCTGTCGGTGTTCAACGGGTTCCAGGAACTGGTAGCGTCCATGTTCGGCAATTTCGACCCGGAACTGAAGATCACTTCCGTTACGGCCAAGGTATTTGATCCGAACAGCGCCGCGATGCGCCAGCTCCGCGAGATGCCCGAAATAGCAGTCTGTACGGAGGTGTTGCAGGATAACGTCCTGGTACGCTACAACGGTCGCCAGGTCATAGCCGTCGCCAAGGGCGTGAGCCGTTCGTTCCGCGAAATGGTTCGGATCGACAGCCTGCTGATCGACGGACAGTTTATCTTGCAGGAGGGCGAAATTTCCTACGCCGTGCTGGGTATCGGACTCTCGTCGGCATTGGGCGTGAATGCCGGCTTTGTCGCTCCGCTGGAAATCTACGCCCCCGTTCGCGACCGGAAGGTCGACATGGCGAATCCCATCCGTTCCTATCAGGTGGAATATGCCTTTATCGGAGGCATATTCTGCATGAATCAACCGGAATACGACGAGAATTACATGCTGTTGCCCCTGCCTCTGGCGCGTACCCTGTTGCATTACGACACGGAAGTATCCGCCCTGGAACTTAAACCGGCGCCGCAGGCGAATCCGAAAACGCTGCAAAAGCGAATCCGCGCCTTGCTGGGCGACGGCTTCCGGGTACAAGACCGTTACGGGCAGCAGGCTGCGTCATACAAGATGATGCAGGCCGAAAAATGGATGACCTTCCTGATTCTGGCGTTTGTGCTGATGATCGCGCTCTTCAACGTCGTCAGTTCGTTGTCCATGCTGATGATCGAGAAACAGGACGACGTGCAGATGCTGCGCAGCATGGGCGCGGACGACCGGCTGATCCGCCGGATTTTCCTGTTCGAGGGATGTATGATCCCGGCGCTGGGGGCATTGGCCGGAATGGCGGTTGGCGTGATCCTGTGCCTCGTTCAGCAGGAATACGGTCTTCTCAAACTCGGTCATACGATGGGGCTTTTCGTGAGCGACAATTATCCGGTGCGGCTGGAAGTGACGGATCTGCTGGTGATTTTCGCCACCGTTCTTCTGATCGGACTGCTGGCCTCCTGGTATCCGGTGCGATACCTTGGAAAGAAATGGCTGTCGAAGGGGCGGATGGCGCTGGGTCTGCTGGCCTGTCTGCTGTGGACGGGCTGCGGCGGTGCGCCGGCGCGGGAGCAAAGCGTGGCGGTGACGATCGAACCGCAGCGTTACTTTGCAGAGAAAATCGCCGGCGAACGATTTGCCGTCTACGCCGTGGTGCCCGTCGGCCAAAGTCCGGAAACCTACGACCCCGCGCCGCACGAGATGGTACGCCTTGCCCGGAGCATGGCCTATCTGCGCATCGGACGCATCGGATTTGAACAGACCTGGATGCAAACCATACAGGAAAATAATCCGCACCTGCCGTTCTTCGACTTGTCCGAAGGCGTTCGCTGGCTGGAAAACGAAACGCCGGACGGGGAGGATGAACACCATTCGCATCACGGCCAGTGGGATCCGCATATCTGGAACTCGACAGGCGGCGCCCGCATCATCGCCCGGAATACGTGGAAGGCCTTTGCAAGCCTTGATCCGGCGAATGAAACCGGATACGGGGAGAACTACCGGCAACTGCTCCGGGAAATAGACGGCACGGAACACGCCCTGCACGAACTGCTGGATACGCTTGCGTGCAGAACGTTTATCATCTACCATCCGGCGCTGACTTATTTCGCCGACGAATTTCACCTTACGCAGCTGGCCATCGAATCGGAAGGCAAGGAACCCTCGGCCGCTTCGATGAAGGCATTGATCGACCGGGCGAAAGAGGCGCGGGTGCGGGTAGTTTTCGTGCAGCAGGAGTTTGACCGCAAACATGCCGAACAGGTGGCAAGGGAAGTCGGCGCCCGCGTGGTGAGCATTAACCCGCTGGACGCGGACTGGCGCGGGCAGATGATTTTTATGGCGAACAGCCTGCTGGGAGGTGGAGATGAATAAGCGAATCGAGATGGAGCATATCACAGCGTCCTATCAGACAAAGGCCGTTTTGCGCGACGTGTCGCTGACGTTATGGGAAAATGATTTTTTAGGTATCGTCGGCCCGAACGGAGGCGGAAAGACCACGCTGCTCAAGGTCGTACTGGGCTTGCTGAAGCCCTCGAAGGGGCATGTGCGCTTCTATCGCGACGGCCGGCCGGCCGCTTCGCTCAAGATCGGCTATCTGCCGCAGATCAACCGGATCGACAAGCGTTTTCCCGTTTCCGTACGCGAGGTAGTGGCCTCGGGACTGATGGGAGAGAAACGGCCGATGCAGCGATATACGGCCGAAGACAGGCGGCGGACGGACGAGGTGATCGGACAGATGGGACTGGAGACCCTGGCCCGGCGTGCCGTCGGCGAGCTTTCCGGCGGCGAACTGCAACGGGTGCTGCTGGGACGCGCCATCGTCGCGCAGCCGGAGGTGCTGGCGCTCGACGAACCCGATACCTATATGGATACGCAGTTTGAAGAGCGGTTGTATACGCTGCTGGGCGACATTGGACGGAGAACGGCGATCATGCTCGTTTCGCACGACCGCAAGGCGATACAGCCCCTGGTGAAACATCTGGCATACGTGGACGGAACGGTGCGCCACGACCGGACGTGAGCGCCTCTTGCGGAAAAAGAGAGCACATTTGATTTTTGAATAAACGGGAATACAAACGATTTTATACGCAGCATTATGGAAGGTTACGACGTTGTTGTCATCGGCGGCGGTCTGGGCGGTTTGGAGTGCGGTTACATCCTGGCTAAAAACGGGATGAAGGTGTGTGTGCTGGAGCGTCATACGCAGCTGGGCGGATCCTTGCAGACGTTTCGACGCGGGAATGTGCGTTTCGATACCGGCTTTCACTACGTCGGCGGAATGGGCGAAGGAGAACCGTTGCACCGGCTGTTCCGCTACTTCGGACTGTTAGACCTGCCCTGGTTTCCGCTGGATCGGGAAGCGTTCGACGAAGTGGCCATCGGCGGAAAGACGTATGCCTTTGCCAACGGATACGAACGTTTTGCGGACACGCTGGCGCAGGAGTTTCCCCGTCAGCGCGCCCGCCTGAACACCTATGCCGCCTTCCTGAAAGAAATCGGCGAACATGTGTTCGACGCCTTCAGGCCTGCGGGTGTAAATCCGCTCTACAACGCCCTCTTTGCCCGCTCGGCGTATGAATTTCTGAACGAAACGATCGACGATCCCCTGCTGCGCGACGTCCTTTCGGGGTCGTCGCTCAAGATGGAACTGCGTGCCGAAACGCTGCCGCTCTATGTGTTTGCGCAGAGCAGCGGCAGTTTTATTCAAAGTTCCTGGCGGTTGCGCGGCGGAGGGTCGCAGATTATCGAGCGGCTGGCGCAGCAGCTCCGGGCGATGGGCGGCGAAATACGGACGCGCGCGGAGGTGACGCACCTGACGGAATCGGGCGGACGGCTGACGACGGTCGAGGTGAACGGCCAGGAACGCTTGTCGACACGCTGGGTCGTTTCGGGCGTGCATCCGGCATACACGCTGGCGCTCATAGGCGAGACCAAATGCCTGCGTCCGGTCTACCGGCAACGGATCCGGTCGCTGGAGAACACCTTCGGCATGTTCACGCTGCACATACGGCTGAAACCCGGCGCCCTGCCTTACCGCAACCGGAATCTGTTCGTGCACGCAAAGGGGGCGGACTATTGGCATTACCGGCCGGAAGAAGGCGTAAAGTACGCGATGGTGAACTATTATCCGTCGGAAACGGGTGACGGTTATGCACCGGCGCTGGACATCCTCACGCCGATGCACTGGTGCGAGGTAGAGGCCTGGAAAGACCTGGAGGCCGGAAAGCGCGGAGAAGCGTATGCCCGGCTCAAGGCCGACAGGGCACAGGACTGTATCCGGCTGGTGGCGACCCGGATTCCCGAACTGCTGCACTGCGTGGACAAGACCTATACCAGTACGCCGCTTTCCTACGCCACCTACACCCATGCCGTCGAAGGTTCGGCCTACGGCGTACGCAAGGACTGTACCCGTCCGATGTACACCATGCTCACGCCGCGCACGCCCATCCCCAACCTGCTGCTGACCGGCCAGAGCCTCAACCTGCACGGCGTACTGGGCGTCTCGACAACGGCATTCTTCACCTGCGCCCAGCTGCTCGGCTGGGAAACACTGATGCAGGACACACTATTTCCGGCGAAATAGATTCAAAGATTCAAAATTCAAAGATTCAAAAATTCAAGGCGCCGTTCCTTGACAGGAGACTATTGTCAATGTCATCAACTCAAGGGCAACGCCCTTTAAGCAATAGCACAGGGCAACGCCCTGTGAACCCGCCGGCGATTGCCATCAAAGCCCTGAAAGGGCGCAAGCAGGCAGGTAACCTTTCAGGGATTGGGTATTGTTGCGTCACGTTACACAGGGCGTTGCCCTGTGCTAATGCTCGTCAGGGCG
>JAITQL010000192.1 GCA_031288935.1 Tannerella sp. | reverse complement strand
CTATTGCTTAAAGGGCGTTGCCCTTCATGGCGTTTGCGCCAAACGGGGTTTTGCCATGCGGTAACAGCTATCCCGAAAGAAACGCCGCACTCCGTCCCTGCGAACGCAGTGAAGCAATCCAGCGGTATCCCCCGGGCTGCTTCGTGCCTCGCAATGACGACGGTGTCTCTCGCAGTATCCTTGAATTTTTGAATCTTTGAATCTTTGATTTTTTTGCATAACTTTGGCGCGCAGTTGGAGGGAGAAGGGGAATGCCGGCTCCCGAATCTGCATTTTTGTATTCAGTATGTTTCAAATTAAAAAAACAGCATGGAAAGTAAAAAATCAAATCAATTGAACAGACGCCAGTTTCTGGGCTATTCCGCCCTCGGACTGGCAGGATTGACCGTTTTGCCGGGCTGGGCGAGGGGTAATGGCCTTCGCGTGGCGCCCAGCGACCGGATTGTGTTAGGGTTTATCGGACTGGGACAACAGGGTTGTTCCGATTTCAACAGCTTCTCGTCCTGTCCCGGCGTACAGGTCGTGGCGGGCTGCGATGTGGAATCGCTCAAGCGCGAACGTTTCAAAAGGCGCGTCGAGGCGTGGCAGAAAAAACAGAACGTGGCGCCGCGGTGCGACGTGTACGAGTTTTATGAAGACCTGCTCGACCGCAAGGACATTGACGCCGTCTCCATCGCCACGCCGGATCACTGGCACGCAATGGTGACGATCCAGGCCTGCCGGGCGAAGAAGGACGTGTACGTGCAGAAACCGCTGGCTTATACCGTTACCGAAGGGCTGGAAATGGTGAAGGCCGTGCGTGCGAACCGCTGCATCCTGCAAATCGGCAGCCAGCAGCGTTCCGGCAAGGAGTTTCAGCAGGCCATCGCCCTGGTGCGCGGCGGAAGCATCGGGCACGTCGAGACGGTCTACGCCAGGGTGGGCGATCCTCCGAGGCCGCTGGATTTGCCCGAAGAGCCGATACCGGCTACCCTGAACTGGAACCAGTGGCTCGGCCCGCTGAACAATCCGAACGTGCACTATCATCCCGATCTTTGCCCGCCGATTTCGCTGAATCCCGAACAGAACGAGAAGCTGTGGGGCGCATGGCGCTGGTTCCGCGAAACGGGCAACGGGTTTACGGCCGACTGGGGGGCGCACATGTTCGACATTGCCCAGGCCGCCATCGGCATGGACGGCTCCGGCCCCTGCGAGTTTATTCCCAAGGGATACGACGGCGCCGAATACCTTACGATGAAGTATCAAAACGGGATCGTGATGACGGAACAGAATTATACGGAGAAGGGCGGAAACGGCATCCGTTTCAACGGCACGAACGGCTGGCTGAAGGTAGGCAGAGGCTATATCGAATGTTCCGACCCGTCGCTGCTCGCCAGGGAGGAAGAGAAGATCGCCGCCGGACAGTACGAAGTCAGTTCGCCGCACATGCAGAACTTCCTCGACGCCGTGCGTTCGCGCAAGAATCCCGTTGCGCCCGTGGAAGTGGGTTGCAGTACCAATACACTGTGCTGCATTGCCAATATCGCTACGGAGCTGCGCCGCCCGGTGAAGTGGGATCCGGCCACGCTGAGTTTCGGCGACGACGCGGAAGCTGCCGCGCACCGGCTCTACGGCTACGAATACCGCAAGGCGTTCGCACTGTAATGCCTTCCTTCCGGACACCGGCGCCGTGTTTCGGAAGGGAGACCGGAAGGTTTCAACGCATTCCCGCACGCTGCGGCGGCCAACGACCTCACGGGAGGGTGGAGAACACGTTCTCCGGGTCGCCGCAGGTTTGCGGGAAGGTAGAATACCTGTTCTCCGGGTCGCCGAGGGGCTTCGGGAGGGTGGAATACCTGTTCTCCGGGTCATCGCAGGCCGCGGGAAGGCGGAGAACGGATGCTCCAGGCCCCCGCAAGCCGCGGGAAGGCGGAGAACGGGATTTCCAGGCCTTCGCAAGTTGCAGAGAGGGTGGCGGACGGGATTTCCGGTTTGCCGCAAGCCGCGAAAAGGCGTCAGTCGCGATCCGGCGGCAAATGTGCGGGGAGATTGGCGGAAGTGCATCGCGCCACAGAATGGTTTTTACGGAAAATATACATGGAAAATAACTTTCAGCCTGCGTAATCTGCACTGAAATCCGCGGGAATCGAATCTTTGAATCTTTGAATTTTTGAATCTTTCTTTTCGAGACCCGGTCGCAGTTCGAAATACCTGTCCCGCAAATAAACGCTCATTGACCGGAGAATCCAGGGCATGAAAACTCTCACTTCAACGTCCTCTCCGTCCACATTCAGTATTTTCCTTTCCGGAGAATAGTAAACATAATCCGTCAGTTCGTTGAACATGCTGTTTCCCACATGGCTTAAAAGCACGTTCATGGCATATTCCTCCACATCGTAAGGCGTTTTCGGATCCATTCCGTCGATTTTCCGTACAAGGAAATCCGTATGATCATCCACAATCCGTTTCGCGCCGCTTTCTTCCAGCATGATGTTCCCCGCCTTCGTCAGCCGGCAGGGGCCGGATTTTTTCAGGAAAACGTCAATCATGGAATTATCCAGGCGTGCGATCCATTTGGAAACCTCGAGCAACACGCTTTTGATTTCTTCCCGGGCTTCAAATCCGCCCCTGATTTTTTCGATCTCGCCTCCGTGCCTCTCGCATGGAAGAAGATCAATCTTTCCCTGCAAGTCCGCCATCGAGTTTTTCAAAGGCGCCACTTTCGTATAATGATACCTGGCCGCATAAAACGCGACCGTGCCCGTTGCCAGCGCAATCAGCAAATAAGGATACCTTGTTGTAAGAAATTCAATAATACTGTCCATCATTCTTCAGTTTAATTCAACCATTTTCCTGCAAAGATAATACACCATGACTGTACTTGCCGGCTAATAATGAAATTTTCGCGCGGATTAAACGGATTTTCAATCCGCGTAATCTGCGGGAAACGAATCTTTGAATTTTTGAATCTTTGAATCTTGAATTTTGAATCTTTGAATTTTCAGTCTCCGCTGAAAGACAGTTGATCGTCTTCCAGCCGGAAGCGTCTGTCGTGGTCAAGCAGGAAGCGGATGACGAAGATGTTTTTTTCTTTCTCCAGCGGCAGGGCTTCCGCCAGATCAAAGATCGTTTTGGAACCCCCGGCCAGAGCTTCGACCAGTTTCTCCTGCACGGCGTTAAACTCCCACTGCTTCAAGCCTGATTGCGTTTTCCTGAGACAGATGTCGCACGTCCGGCAATCCTCCGCGTGCCGTTCGCCGAAATAGCGAAGCAGCAGGCGCGTGCGGCAGTGATGCTCCTCCCCGATGTATTCCAGTACCCTGCTGACACGTTTGCTGTCGCGCTCCTTCCGGTCTTCATACGCATAGCGCGGTATGACGACGTGTTTCGGTTCCTCGCGCGTACGGGTGAAAGTGATTTGCGGCACGCGCTTGCGGGGAACGTAATGAATCACCCGGAATTTGGACAGCTTGACCAGCCTTTCGTACACCTCCTGCTGCGTGGTTCCGGCGCGGAGCGCGATCAGCGTTTCGTCGATGAAGACATATTCGGCAAACACGCCCGTGTAGGAGCGCAAAATCACCTGAACGATTTCGTCCGAAAGCGGATCCTGGTGCAGGACGTGATACAGGTCTTCGCGACTGGCCAGAAAAAAGATGCGCGAAGCATTGTCGGGGTCTTCCACGTACTCTATGTAGCCCGACAGTTCCATGATTCGGAGCGCATGATAGGCCTGGACAAACGGAAACTTGTAGGCCGAACAGAAATCGGCCAGCGCAAAGTCGTGCACCGTGAAGAATCCGAAACCCGATGCGATCTGAAAATAGTTGCCCAGGGCGTCATACACGCGCAGGATGAAATCGCGGTCGGGATAGGCATCGGTAATCCGTCTTTTCAGCTTTCCGGCATCGGCCGACGAGCAAAGCGCGACGGCATACGCCCGCTGCCC
Organism: Tannerella sp.; assembly: GCA_031288935.1. GTDB lineage: Bacteria > Bacteroidota > Bacteroidia > Bacteroidales > Tannerellaceae > Tannerella. The sequence goes on along the minus strand of JAITQL010000192.1, from coordinate 3,932 downwards.
GTCCCGTCCGGCGCGTCCGGCCTCCTGGAAATATTCCTCGAGCGAGGGCGGCAGGTCGATGTGTATCACCAGCCGCACGTCGGGCTTGTCTATGCCCATGCCAAACGCATTGGTGGCGACCATCACGCGGCAGGTATTGTCTTTCCACCGGTTCTGGCGTTCGGTTTTCAGTTCGCGTTTCATGCCGGCATGAAAGTAATGGGCGGAAATGCCGGCCTGTTGCAGCATCGCTGCTATTTCCTGCGTTTTTTTGCGGTTGCGCACGTAGACGATGGCCGTCCCCGGCACTTTGCCCAGCAAGTACACCAGCGTTTGCAGCTTGTCTTCGGTACGCCGGACGATGTAGGAAAGGTTTTCGCGGACAAAACTCTTTTGGAAGACATTCTTTTTGCGGAAATGCAGTTTCTCCTGAATATCCTCCACCACTTCGGGCGTCGCCGTAGCCGTCAGCGCCAGCGCCGGCACGCCGGGCAGGAGTTCGCGGACAGCGGCAATATTCAGATACGACGGCCGGAAATCATAGCCCCACTGCGAGATGCAGTGGCTCTCGTCCACAACGAGCAGACAGACATTCATGGCGTGCAGTTTGGAGCGGAACAGTTCGCCGCCCAGCCGTTCGGGAGAAACGTAGAGAAACTTGTAGTCGCCGAAAATGCAATTATCCAGTTGCGTGCCGATTTCTTCGCGTGTCATGCCGGAATAGACCGTCGTCGCCTTGATTCCGCGCGCCTTGAGATTGTCGACCTGGTCTTTCATCAGCGAAATCAGCGGTGTTACTACCAGACAAATGCCCGTCATTGTCATCGTCGGCACCTGAAATGTAATGGACTTGCCCCCTCCGGTCGGCATCAGGCCGAGCGTGTCTTCACCGGCGCAGACGGAGTGAATGATGTCTTCCTGCAAGGGACGGAAGGAGGTATATCCCCAGTATTTTTCTAATGTTTCAAGGAGTTCCATTCTCCCGGAGTTCAGAGTTCGAGCGGACGGATGTCTTTTACCATCAACTGGATCGTTGTATTTCCGTTATACGTGTTTTCCTCAATCGTGTAACAGATGTCGAAAGGTTTCATTTCCTTGATATAATCGCTGTACTTGTGCATTCCGAACGCGATTCCCTGTACCGGCCCGCCGCCTTTGCCGTCAATAATTTCCAGTTTCAGATGATCCAGTTCTTTCCCCACCAGTTTGCTGGTGCCGTAGTCCTTCACGTTGAGCGAACAAAAGACCGGCTTTTCATTTTCAGGCCCCAGCGGATTCATCTTTTTCAGTTCGTTCATGAACTTGAAATTAATATCCTGCAAGTCGATAACGGCATCAATATCTATTTGCGGGATCATCTGTTCGGGTGTAATTTCCTCGTCGGCCAGCTTAATAAACCGCGCGATAAATTCAGCCATATTCTCCTCGCGCATGGACAGGCCGGCGGCATAGGTATGTCCTCCGAAATTCTCCAGCAAATCGCGGCACGCCTCGATGGCCTTGTAGATGTCGAAACCGGCTATCGAGCGGGCGGAACCGGTAATCAATTCGGACGACGCCTTGGTAAGTACAATCGACGGACGATAATACTTTTCCGTCAAACGCGAGGCGACAATGCCGATCACGCCTTTGTGCCAGAGCGGATCGTAAACGACAATACCCTTCTGATGCTCGATGTTTTTTATCTCGCAGATAATGGCGTTCGCTTCGTCCGTGATGCGCTTGTCCAGTTCGCGCCGGTCTTCGTTGTACTGGTTGATGGTTTCGCTTTTTTCACGCGCGATCTGCATGTTTTTCGCCAGCAGGAGTTCAACAGCCTCTTTTCCGTTCTCCATCCGCCCGGACGCATTGATGCGCGGGCCGATCTTGAAGACAATATCGCTGATTGTAATTTCCTTGCCGCCCAGTCCGCAGATATTGATAATGCCTTTCAGTCCCAGACTCGGATTACTGTTCAGCTGTTTCAGGCCATAATAGGCAAGGATACGGTTTTCGCCGGTAATAGGCACTATATCGGATGCGATACTGACGACCGTCAGTTCCAGCAGGTTTTCCAGTTCGGAAAACGGGATGTCGTTACTCTTTGCAAAAGCCTGCATGAACTTGAATCCCACGCCGCATCCGGAAAGATGTTCGTAGGGATAGTTCGAATCGGTACGCTTGGCGTCCAGCACGGCAACTGCTTGCGGCAACTCGTCGTCGGGCATGTGATGGTCGCAAATGATGAAATCAATGCCCTTTTCACTGGCATATTTGATTTTGTCAATCGCCTTGATGCCGCAGTCCAGGGCAATCACCAGCGTGACGCCATGCTCCTTGGCATAATCAATTCCCTTGTATGAAATTCCATATCCCTCGTCGTACCTGTCCGGGATGTAGTAATCCAGCGCCGACGAGTACGGCCGCAAAAATTTATACACTAACGATACGGCTGTCGTGCCGTCTACGTCATAATCCCCATAAACCATAATCTTTTCCTTGTTTCCCAGCGCCCTGTTCAGCCGTTTGACGGCCTTGTACATATCCGGCATCAGGAAAGGATCATACAAATCACTCAACCCGGGTCTGAAAAATTTCTTCGTATCGGCAACAGACGAGAGTCCCCGCTGCACAAGCAAAAGACAGACTACGGGATTAAGTCCCAGTTCTGTCGCCAGCCGGTTTGCCAGGCGCATATCTTCTTCCGTATGGGTTCGAATATTCCATTTGTTTGTCATTATATATTGTTTTTACTATTTTTTCCGGTAAACAGGTACATGTACATCCCGTATCGCTTTGAGACAGTTGTGCATTTTGAATTTGTAAAGGTAGGTACAATATGCGAGATAACCGCGCAAACGCTGTAAATTTGCATGTTTTTTGTCTCGAACAGTATTTATTGCTCTTTTTTATTGATATTACACGGGGTTTTCTCCTTTTTATTCCCGAAAAAGAATACATTTGCGGCGTTGCAAACACAAACTGAAGTTCAACGTATAATAAAGATATGTATAAAATAAGCAAGCAGTTTTCTTTTTCGGCATCGCACGTACTGCACCTTTTGGAAAAAGATCATCCCTGTGCACGGATGCACGGACACAATTACCTGATCACCGTGCATCTGAAATCCGAAACAGTAGACCGGTACGGTTTCGTGAAAGACTATAAGGCGCTGCAAACGGTGAAGCGGTTTATTGACGAAATGTTAGACCACCGGCACCTGAACGACGTCATTCCGGGACATCCCACGTCTGAAAACATAGCCCGGTTTCTGTACGAACGTTTCAAACCGGAGATTCCCGAACTGTACGCGGTGGAAGTGAGTGAAACGCCTCAAACCTCGTGCCTCTATGAACCTTAGCGTCAAAGAGCTGTTTTATTCTCTGCAGGGAGAGGGCGGCCGCCAGGGAGAGGCGTCGATTTTTATCCGCCTGAGCGGATGCAACCTGCATTGCGATTTCTGCGACACGGATTTCAACGGAGGAACAGACTTGAGCGCCGGGCAAATCCTTGCACGCATCCGGGCGTTTCCGTGCCAATGGATTGTGTGGACGGGGGGAGAACCGACCCTTCAGCTGACGGACGACCTGCTTGTCTTTTTCAGGCAGGCGGGCTACCGGCAGGCCATCGAAAGCAACGGTCATCGCCCGCTTTCCGGCTTGCTGGATTATACGACCGTCAGTCCCAAGGGAAATACAGGCTATGCGAAAAAGAACAACCCGCGGGTAGACGAAATCCGTCTGCCGGTACAAAACGGAGACCTGCTTCCGTCCCAGTCTTCCTTGCCGGACGCCGGGTCTTATTTTTTAAGCCCCGTGTTCGCTGCCGATACGCGCTCTACCCAAGCCAATATCCGCTATTGCGTGGAACAAGTCAAGCTTCATCCGGAATGGCGTCTGAGCCTGCAAATACACAAACTGATCGGAATAGAATGATTCGCGCCGCTTCCGGCATGACGACAAGTAGGGATTTTG
>JAITQL010000028.1 GCA_031288935.1 Tannerella sp. | reverse complement strand
AACGAACCGCTGAAGGAGGGGATCAAGATTCTGTTTCGGGCAACGATCGCCTTTGATCCTTCGCACGGACTTACGCTGCGTATCCTGGATATTGACCCGGATTATACTCTGGGCGACCTTGAAAGGGAAAAGGCGGAGACGATCCGGCGACTGAAGGAAGAAGGTCTTCTTGACCGGAACAGGTCGCAGCGGTTGCCCCTGCTGCCGCAACGGATCGCGATTGTCTCGGTGGAGACCAGCAAGGGATACAAGGACTTTCTGGGCAAGATCGACCCCAATCCGTGGGGATATGCGTTCTTTCATTTCCTGTTTCCTTCGCTGCTTCAGGGCGAGAAAATCATTCAGTCCATTTCCGGCCAGCTGGACAGGATTCGCAGGGTGATTCATCATTTCGACGCGGTGGCCATCGTGCGCGGAGGGGGGGGAGAGGCCGGGCTTTCGTCATACAACAACTACTCGCTGGCAAAGGCCATCGCCCTGTTTCCGCTTCCCGTCCTGACGGGCATCGGACACATAACGAACGAGACGGCGGTGGAAATGGCGGCTTACCGGAACCTGATCACGCCGACCGATCTGGCCAATTTCTTCATCCAGCAGTTCCACCGCTTTGCCACGCCGGTCAGGAACGTGGAGCAACAGCTGATCTCCCAGTCCCGGCGGATCGTCGGCCGCGAGCGGATCCGGTTTCAGGCCGAAACGAAACTCTTTCGGGTGGCCACCGAATCCGTTTTGCTGCACAATAAAAGCAGGGTCGTTCAATGGAACGAAAAGCTTTCGGACAGGTCGCAGCGACTGATTCGCGAACAGTCCGTCTGGCTGGACAACACGGAAAAAAGCATTCACCGCCTCCATCCCGAAGAAGTTATGAGGCGCGGATACAGCATGACGATGCACGAAGGCGCCATCGTAAGGAATATCTCCCGCCTGCAAGCGGGCGACACATTAAATACCTTCGTATTTGAAGGAAACATCATCAGTAAAGTACAAACCATCCAAAAAAGAAAAGACATATGAACAGGCAAACGAATTACACCGAAGCATTTGAAGAATTGAAAAGTATTGTTTCCGAAATCGACCAGAAGGAAATCACGGTCGACGAGCTGGCGGAAAAGGTCAAGCGGGCGGCAGGGCTAATTAAAATCTGCAAGGCGAAACTCAATTCCACGGAGGAAGACGTGAATCAGATCCTGAAGGAACTGGACGGCGCTGCACCGGCCGGCGCCGAACCGGAAGAAGAACAGTCCTTTTAAACAGACGGAGATGAAACGGAACATACTCCTTTTACTGGCGGCAGGATGCTTGACGGTTTCCTGCACGGGAACGGCCTCCCGGCCGGAAGAAAAACAACTGGCTGCACGCATTTTGCAGGACACGCTGATGGACAGGGTGTCTTTCATGGCGGCGGAGACCGTCGGGGGCGGCTTCACTGCCGGCGACGGATACGAAGGCGAGGTCTGGATTCGCGATTACAACACGTTCATTGAACTGGCGATGGAGGTCATGCCCGACAGCCTGATACAGGACAACCTGCTTGCCTTCCTCCGCTTTCAGGGCGCGGCGGGCGACATTGTCGACGGCTTTGTCGACATCCGCCGCGCCGCGGTGTCGACCGTCGGATACAAGTACCGTTACTCGGCGCTCGAACCGCGCTACGCCGCGCACAAGAATACGGTGGAGACCGACCAGGAATCGTCGCTCATGCAGGCCGTCTGGCGCTATGTGAACAAGAGCGGCAACCGCGCCTTCCTGCAACAGACGGTGGACGGCAAAACGGTCGAACGGCGGCTGGAATGGGCGCTGGAGTACCTCGTCAACGAGCGCTACGACGACAGGCACGGGCTTTTGTGGGGCGCCACGACGTCCGACTGGGGCGACGTACAGCCCGAACATTCCTGGGGCGTCGAACTGGACGAACACTCCCACCTGTGCCTCGATATTTACGACAATGCGTTCTTCGTCATCGCCATGAATCATTACCTGGACTTGACGGAGCGGGCGGAGGCGCGCCAGCGCTGGACGGAGATGCGCGACCGGGTCAAGTCCGGCATCCGCACGCACCTCTGGGATGCCGGAAAGCAGAAGTTCATCCCGCACGTCTACCTGGATACGTCTCCCTTCCCGGCCGACTTTGACGAGAACACCGTGTATTACCACGGCGGCACGGCGATGGCCATCGAGGCCGGCCTGCTGACGAAAGAGGAAATCGCCGCGTCCAACGCCGCCATGCTGTCGAACGTAAAGGCGTCCGGCGCGCCCTCGATCGGCCTGACGGTCTATCCGCCCTATCCCGAAGGCTTTTTCCAAAACCCGGGCATGTATCCCTACGGCTACCAGAACGGAGGCGACTGGACATGGTTCGGCGGCCGCATGATCCGGCAGTTGCTGCTCAACGGCTTCGTGCAGGAGGCGTACGACGAAGTGCAGCCAATGCTGGAGCGCGTAAGCAAAAACAACGGTTTCTTTGAGTGGTACCGGAAGGACGGAACCCCGTCCGGCTCCGGCTCCTTCCGCGGATCGGCCGGCGTGCTGCACATGGCCATCGAGGATTTCAAAAACTGGGCAAAACTCCATCAGTAAGCATTTCATTCACTCCGAAAGGCGTCTTCACCGGAACGTGAAGATGCCCTTCACAACCCGCTGAAGGCTTGTGATCCGTTCCGGGAGGAATAAGCTGCCCGGGCAGCCGGCAAAACGTTCTTTCCGTATTTCATCCGCAGGGCAAACGCATCTTCCGTTCAGGCAAATGTTAAATCCATTCGACCGAATGAGTTTTTCATCCGACCGAATGAGTTTTCTATTCGACCGAATGGGTTTTCTATTCGACCGGATGAATCTTTCATTCCCGCGAATGAATCCTTCCGTTCGGGCAGGGCAAAGTTCGCAGGAACCGCCATTTCCCGTTACCGGTCCGGGATCAGTCAAAACCCCGTGCCTGCGAAACAGATGCTTTCGCACGTGACGGGAAAAAACATGCTCGTCTTACATTATTACCTGTCTTTATTTCATTTGCATGTCATTTTGTTCTTCTTTTTTGCGATTTGTCGATTATTTTGTTTGCAAAATTGTTTTTTTGCTTACCTTTGTGCCGGAAAATAAATGAAGATGGAAGAAAAAAAGATTCATTCGGGGACACTCGACCGGTTGCTGGGGAACAATACGTTCCTGGTTATATGGTGCATCGTTGCCGCCTTCGGCACCTATTTCTGCACGTATGCGTTTCGGAAACCGTTCAATGCCGGCACGTACGAAGGATACGTCCTCTTTGGCGTGGGATACAAAACGGTGCTGATCATTTCCCAGATGCTGGGCTATCTGGTTTCCAAATACTGCGGAATCAGGATCATCGCGGGGCTGAACTACGGCAGGCGCATTCTGTACATCATCGTGCTGGTTGCCTTTTCGGAACTGGCGCTGGTCGGCTTCGGTCTGACGCCCTATCCGTACAATTTCCTGTTTCTTTTCCTCAACGGCTTGCCGCTGGGTCTGATCTTCGGCATCATTTTCAGCTTTCTGGAAGGCCGGCGCTTCACCGAGATGCTGTCGCTGGGTCTGACCATCAACATGATCATGGGGTCGGGAGCGTTGAAGTCCATTTACTTCATTATCCGCGACGCCCTGCATGTAGACGAATTTTGGATGCCGGCGGTAGAAGGGATTGTCTTTGCCCTCCCCTTCCTGCTTTTCGTCTGGATGCTGTCGCGGATTCCGCCGCAAACCCGGACGGACATCGCACAGCGAACCAAACGCGAAGCCATGAACGGAACGGACAAGCACAAGCTGCTTGCCGGCTTTGGCATCGGCCTTTTCGCCATCGTGGCGATCAACGCCCTGCTGACCATGTGCCGCGATTTCAGGGACAACTTCATGGTGGAGATTGCCCGCGAGATCCATCTGTCGGATTCGATGAACATCTTTTCGCAAATCGAGTTCCTCATCGGCATTGTCGTCTTTATCTGCGTAGGCTGCCTTTCGTTTATCCGTTCCAACAAAACATGCTTTATCATACAGCATGTGATGATCTTTGCCGGACTGATCATCCTGCTGGCGGGTTCGATCATGTATTCGGCGGGGGCGGTCAGTGCGCAACTGTGGTTCATCACGGTCGGCTACGGCATCTTCCTGCCCTATATTACGATTCAGAGCGTCTACTTCGACCGGTTCATCGCCCTGTTCAAACCCAAGGCCAACGCCGGTTTCCTGATCTATATCTGCGATTCGGCGGGCTATACGTGTTCCATGCTGATTCTGCTTTACAAGGAATTTATGGCCGGCGGCATTTCCTTCTCGCATGTATTGTATATTATCAGTATTTTTGTGCCGGCAATCTGCCTGCTGTTTTTAATTGCGGCAGGCGTCTTCTTCCGTTCCAGGTTCCGTTTCGGAAGACAGGCGCAGGCAGTGCAGGACATATAGAGTTTAATTAATTAGACAAGTTAGATAAGTAATCATTTAAAAGTTAGTTTCAATGAAAAAACGTCCTTATATTCTTTTGACTCCCGGTCCGCTGACCACTTCGGACACCGTGCGCGAGGCCATGCTTCGCGACTGGTGTACATGGGATGACGACTACAACAACCTGGTTCAGGACTTGCGTGCCCGCTTGCTGGCCATTGCCGGAAAAGATACGGCGGCCTACACGACGGCGCTGATGCAGGGCAGCGGCAGTTTTGTAGTGGAGTCGGTCATCGGCAGCGTCATTCCGCGTGACGGAAAGCTGCTGGTTGTATCGAACGGCGCCTATGGCGACCGTATGGAAACGATCGCCCTGATGCTCGGCATCAACCTGCTGAAATACCGGGTGAGCGACGCGGAAATCCCCGACCCGGACAGGATCGGCGACATGCTGCAAAATGACCCCTCCGTCACGCACGTAGCCGTGGTGCACGTCGAGACCACCACCGGTATCCTGAACCCCATACCCGCCATCGCAGCCGTGGTAAAGGGAGCGGGAAAGACGCTGATCATAGACTCGATGAGCGGCTTCGGCGGCGTGTCGATAGATGTCCCGGAGCTGGATGCCGACTTCGTGATCAGCAGCGCCAACAAATGTATCCAGGGTACGCCGGGCTTCGGTTTTGCCATCGCCCGGACGTCGGAACTGGAAAAGTGCAAAGGCCGCGCGCGTTCTCATGCGCTCGACCTCTACGACCAGTGGTACAACATGGAGAAGGGCAAGGGAAAGTGGCGCTTTACCTCGCCTACGCACATCGTCCGTGCATTCTACCAGGCGCTGATCGAACTGGAAGCGGAAGGCGGCGTGGCTGCACGCGAAAAACGCTACCAGACCAACCACCGCATCCTGAAGGAAGGCATGTTGAAGCTGGGTTTCACGATGGTCATTCCCGAAGAACTCCAGTCGCACATCATCACTTCGTTCTATCCGCCGCAGGTGGCCGACTATGAGTTCAAACGCTTCTATCAAAACCTGAAGGAACGCGGATTCGTGATCTACCCCGGCAAGCTGACGGAAGCCGAAACGTTCCGGATCGGAAATATCGGCGACATTTATCCGACCGACATGGAGCAGCTGCTCGTGGCCGTCGAAGCATCCATGTACTGGAAATAATTCACTGATAAACGGATTGAAATATGGAACATATCAAAGCAATTGTATGCGACTGGGCGGGTACAACCGTCGACTTCGGCTGTATGGCGCCGGTAAAGGTATTTGTAGACGTGTTTACGCAGCACGGCGTGCCCATTACGCTGGAAGAAGCGCGCAAACCGATGGGTCTGGCGAAAAAGAGCCACATTGAAGCGCTCGTCGGCGACCCGGACATCGCCGCCCGCTGGACGGCCGCCTTCGGAAAAGCCCCCGGTGCGGCCGACGTGGACACTCTTTACCGTCAACTGGAACCGCAACTGGCCAAAACCGTCGTTCATCACAACGACCTGATTCCCGGAAC
>JAITQL010000109.1 GCA_031288935.1 Tannerella sp. | reverse complement strand
AAGAACGTAATGAGTTATTTATTTACCTCCGAATCGGTGTCGGAAGGACACCCCGATAAAGTAGCCGATCAGATTTCAGATGCTTTGCTGGATGAGTTTCTCGCATATGACGAAAACTCGAAAGTGGCGTGCGAAACGCTGGTCACAACCGGACAGGTGATACTGGCTGGAGAAGTGAAATCGGGCGCCTACGTGGACGTACAGGAAGTGGCGCGCGGTGTGATTGAACGAACGGGCTACACGAAAAGCGAATATCAGTTCGAAGCCAAATCGTGCGGCGTACTGTCGGCCATTCACGAACAGAGCGGCGACATCAACCGCGGCGTGGAACGCGCCGATCCGTATGAACAGGGCGCCGGCGACCAGGGCATGATGTTTGGCTATGCCACCGGGGAAACGGCAAACTACATGCCGCTGGCGCTGGACATTTCACATGCCCTGCTGAAGGAACTGGCCTTGATCCGCAAGCAGGAAACGGCGCTGATGCCTTACCTCCGGCCGGACGCCAAGAGTCAGGTTACCATCGAGTATGCGGAAGACGGCGCTCCGCTGCGCATTGACACGCTCGTTGTCTCTACGCAGCATGACGAGTTTATTACGGCCGGCAACGGCCTTTCGCAGGAAGAAGCCGACCGGGCCATGGCGGCGAAAATCAAGGAAGATGTGCTCCAAATCCTGATACCGCGCGTCAAGGCACAGTATCCGGAGGCAATCCGGGCGCTGTTTGATACGCAGATCACCTGTCACGTCAACCCGACCGGGAAGTTCGTCATCGGCGGCCCGCATGGCGATACGGGGCTGACGGGACGGAAAATCATCGTCGATACCTATGGCGGCAAGGGAGCGCATGGCGGCGGCGCCTTCTCGGGCAAGGACCCGTCGAAAGTAGACCGCTCGGCCGCGTATGCTGCACGCCATATCGCCAAGAATCTGGTGGCGGCCGGCGTGGCCGGCGAAGTGCTGGTGCAGGTGTCGTATGCCATTGGCGTTGCCCGTCCGACCAGCCTGTTCGTGAATACGTTCGGCCGGTCGAATGTCAAGATCAACGACGGCGAGATCGCCCGCAAGGTGGAAACGCTCTTCGACCTGCGTCCCAAGGCGATTGAAGAACGGTTGAAGCTGCGTCACCCGATTTATCTGGAAACGGCTTCGTACGGACATTTCGGCCGTGAACCGCAGACGGTGAGGAAAACCTTTACGTCGCGTTATGCAACCGCGCCGGTCGTTCATGAAGTGGAACTGTTCACGTGGGAAAAACTGGACTACGTCGATCAGATCAGGCAGGCCTTCGGCTTGTGAGTATAAAAAGGGCGCGACAAGCGCCTTTTTTATGATTCAACATTACAAAATTCAAGATTTAAGATTCAAGATTCAAACAGTTGCGCGGATTTCGCAAATCGGCGGAGATCTATTCGGAATCCGGTTTCGCATGGAGCCTGAATGATCATGAAAGCGGACACTGTGTCCGATTCCGAACACTGCGGTTTTTGTTCTTCCTGTTGTCAATGAAGGTCTTTCCGTTTTGGCACGGGGTTTGTTGTACCACAGAAAAAGAAAATCTATGGACAGAGCGATTTCGAAAGAAGTGAAAAGAAAGGAACAGGGAAAACAGTGGATCCGTATCGGCGCCGGCATGGCGGTTGCCGTTGCGGCCGTCGGTATGATGATTTCATTCATGCAGACATCCGTCAACCGCAAGGATATACGTATTTCCGTTGTCGACAGGGGAACCGTCGAAGTATCGGTCAATGCTACCGGAAAAGTCGTGCCGGCCTTTGAAGAGATTATCAATTCGCCGATCAATTCCCGGATTGTGGAGATATACGGAAAGGGAGGCGACGAAGTGGAAGCAGGTACACCCATCTTGAAACTGGATTTGCAATCGGCGGAAACGGCGTATGAAAAGCTGCTGGACGAGGAACAGATGCGCTGCCTGGAACTTGAACGGTTGCGCATCAACAACCGCAGCAAACTTTCCGAAATGGAGATGCGGCTGAAAGTATCCCGCATGGAACTCGACCGCAAGGAAGTGGAACTCCGCAACGAACGTTACTTGGACAGTCTGGGAGCCGGTACGACCGACAAGGTGCGGCAGGCAGAACTCGGTTACAAGGTCGGGCAACTCCAGTTGCACGAAGACGAGGAGAAGTACAGCAACGAGCAAGCCCTGTCCGAAGCCGGTCTGAAGGTAAAGGAACTGGAGTTGAATATTTTCAGGAAGAGCCTGTCCGAAGCCGGGCGCACGCTCGAAGACGCGCAAATCCGGTCTCCCCGCAAAGCCATTCTGACTTATATCAACAGCGAAGTCGGCGCCCAGGTAAGTCAGGGCAGCCGCATCGCCATTATATCCGACCTTTCCCGTTTCAAGATTGCCGGAGAAATCGCCGACACGTATGGCGACCGCATCGCGCCCGGCAGCCGTGCGGTCGTCAAAATCGGGAAAGACAAGCTCGACGGCGTGGTGAGCGACGTCACCCCCCTGTCGCGCAACGGCGTGATCGCCTTCACCGTGCAATTGGACGAAGACAGTCACAGCCGTCTGCGTTCGGGATTGAAGACCGACGTCTACGTGATGAACGCCATCAGGGACGACGTGCTCCGCATAGCCAACGCCTCCTATTACACCGGACAGGGCGAATATGCTCTTTTCGTCGTCAACGGTCATCAACTCCTCCGGCGAAAGGTGCAGTTGGGCGAAAGCAATTTTGAATACGTCGAAGTCGTCAGCGGCCTCGACGAAGGCGACGAAGTCGTCGTCTCGGACATGAGCGACCGGATGGATAAGGGGAAAATCAAGTTGAAGTGACGAAGATGCTTCCCGGTGCTGCCTTGCCGGGACGCATCTTTGAATCTTTGAATCTTGAATTTTTGAATCTTTCCTGTCGGCGACGGTGGACGGGCGGGATTGAAAAACTTTTGTAACTTTGCAGGGGTTATCAATGAGGATA
>JAITQL010000016.1 GCA_031288935.1 Tannerella sp. | reverse complement strand
GCTTTTCTATTAGACAGAAAGAAATCTTATGTGAATAGAAAATATGTTCATGCAGTAAAGATAGAATAAAGATTTTATATAACCTGCATATCATTCCGGATGAAATTCCGCCGGATTTTAAAGCATTCATTTTTTACCGGTATTTCGTCTCTGATGAGACAGATACCATGCACAAAACCATCCCGTATAAAGTATAATTGATTCGCCTTTGTTTTTTTCGCCATCGAAGCGGAATGCGGACGGAGCAGATGTTTTTTACTATATTTGCGGACTAAAATCAAATTATGAGCAATAAGAAGGTTACAATCTGTTTGTGTTCGTCGCGGCATTTGATAGACCGGCAGAAGGCAGCAGCAATTTTTCGGGCATTGACCGAGGCCGGATATGCGGTATGTGTGGAAGCGGATTTGTGCGAGACAGCTCTTGATGCGCCGTTGCAGATGAGCGAAATCGCCTCCTCGACCGTGATGGCTTGCTATCCGCGGGCTGTAGCGGCGCTGTTCGACCGGCTGCAACTGTCGCCGGCTGCCCTGTTGAACTTGCGGTGTAATTCGGCAGAACAGTTGCTGTCCGGATTTTCTCTTGCCGCTGCCGGCCAAACGGAGGCGCACGTCCCTTCCGAATGGGATGCGTTGCCTCAAAAACCGGGGTGCGATGCATGGTATCCGGTGATCGACAAACATCGTTGCAGTGAATGCGGTCAGTGCCATGACTACTGTCTGTTTGGCGTCTATGCGATGGCAGACGGATGTGTACAGGTCGTCCGGCCGCGAAGTTGCAAGAACAACTGTCCGGCCTGCGCGCGCATCTGTCCCAACCGGGCTGTGATCTTTCCCAAGTATGAAAAATCACCTGTCAACGGCGGTTCGGAAGACGAGGAACAAGCCGTGGCGATCGACACGAAGGCGTTGTATGCAAGCGCGCTCCGCAGCAGGCTGGAGCAGCGGAAAGCAGGTGTTTCACTGTTAAAAAGAGACCCCTCATGACCTGGCGCGCCTATCGTTCGATGGCAAAGGCCGTGCTGCGGATTCCCAAAGAATGTGCTCCGCGGATCATCTGGAAGTTCATCCGCAACTTCGGCCTGCGGAACCTGGTCAATATCCGTCGCTTCGAGCGGCGGCAACGGCAGGGCGCCCCTTTTTTCCCTGCCTTTGTAATAATTTCGGTTACGGAAAGCTGCAACCTTTCGTGCAGCGGATGCTGGGTCTCGACGGGCGGGAAAAAGTCGCTTTCGCTGAAACAACTGGACGGAATCATCGAAGCCTGCAAAAGAAAAGGGTCTTACTTTTTCGGTATCCTGGGCGGCGAACCGCTGATGTACAAAGGCCTGCTGGAGGTATTGGCCAAACACGGCGACTGCTATTTCCAACTGTTTACCAACGGTACGTTGCTGACGGAATCCGTGGCGTTGCAATTGAAACGGCTGGGAAATGTAACGCCGATGATCAGTATCGAAGGCCTGAAGGATGAAAGCGACCGCCGCCGCGGAAAAGACGGGGTTTTCGAGCGCACGCTGGCCGGCGTGCGCGCCTGCCGGAAAGCCCGGCTGATCATCGGCGCGGCGGCAAGTATCTGTCAAAGCAACTTCCCCGATCTGGTGAACCGGAACTATCTTGATTTACTGGCAAGCGAAGGCGTGCATTACCTGTGGTATTATATTTACCGGCCGGCAGGCGAGGCGCCCAACGCCGCGAATGCCCTGACGAAGGAACAAATCCGCGCGTTGCGGCAGTTCATCGTCGAGCAGCGCAACGACGCCCCCTTGCAACTCGTCGACGCCTACTGGGACGACAAGGGACAGGCGATTTGTCCGGGCGCAACGGGCATGAGCCATCATATTTCACCGTCCGGCGCATTGGAGTTTTGTCCGCCGCTGCAAATGGCGAAAGACTTTATCGACGACGATGCCGGCAATCTCGGCGAACTGTTCGAACGGTCGGAGTTCCTTGCCGGATTGCGGAAATTGGCCGCAACACATTCCAGAGGGTGCATCCTGCTGGAAAATCCCGCCCTGATGACGCAGTATCTGGAGACCTGGCAGGCGACGGACACGACCTCGCGCGGCACCGTGCTGGAAGAATACCGGCGAATGACGCCTCTGGCGGGACATGACATGCAGGGAGAAGAAATACCGGAACAAAACATGTTTTACAGGCTGTTGAAGAAGAAATACTTCTTCGGGTTCGGCGTTTACGGCTAACGGAGAGCGCGTGATGGAAAACGGACAAACCTGTGCAATTCCTCAACCCCGCAGTGAACGGGAACGCCTGCGTGCGCTGATACGTATGTTCATCAACGCCCGTTCGTTCGTGCCGCCGTTGTCCATGCCGCATTTGTTACTCCTTGCCGGAGAGTTGACGCGCGAAAACGGACTGGATGAAGCGTGGAAGGGCTGGTTGATGGTAGAAATCAACAATGGCGTGTGGAGGGAGACGGTAGCTTCTGTTCCGTACGACAAACGGATGTTGCTGCTGCCGCAGTGCCTGCGTCATTCCGCTGCTTGCCAAGCGGAAACAGACGCCTTCGGTTTGTTGTGTCGCCAGTGCGGACGCTGTCCGGTTCCGACGTTGCAGGATAAGGCCGACGCCCTGGGAAGCATGAGCCTGGTGGCCGAAGGATTTACGGCAGTCGTGGGACTGGTCGAAAGCGGTGCGGTGCAGGCGGTCATCGGCGTGGGATGTCTCGAATCCCTTGAAAAGGCATTTCCCCTGTTGATAAACAGCGCCATTCCCGGAATCGCCGTCCCGCTCAATGTAGCCGGCTGTAAGGATACGGAAGTGGATACGTCCTGCGTAAGCGATTTTCTGGAGATGCTGTCCGAAGACCTGTCGAAGCAGCCAATGGATTATGAACAGTTGAAAGCGGAAGTGACGGAATGGTTCCTGCCCGGCAACCGTCCGGAACTTTTCCGCGGAGCGCGTGACCCGGCCTCGCTCATCGCCGGGGAATGGCTTTCGGGCGACGGTAAACGCTGGCGTCCGTACTTGCTGGCAGCATTGTATGCGGCCATCACCGGCGAAACGGAAATACCCGAACACGTGAAGCGGGCGGCGCTCGCCGTGGAATGTTTCCACAAGGCATCGCTCGTGCACGACGACATTCAGGATAACGACACCTGGCGTCACGGCCGGCAAACCGTTCATGCCGTACAGGGCATCCCCGTTGCAATCAATGTCGGCGACATGCTGCTGGGGGAAGGATACCGTCTGTTGTCTTTGTGCGGCAATGCCGAACTGATACGGACGGCTTCCGAAGCGCATGTCGCCCTCTGCCGGGGGCAGGGTGCGGAACTGGCCTGGTGCCGTTCGCCGCAGGAACTGACGCTGGCGTTCGTACTGGACATTTTTGAGAAAAAGACTGTTCCGGCGTTTGAAGTGGCGTTGATTTTCGGAGCGATATGCGCCGGCGCGAACGAGCCGTTGCGTACCACGCTGCACGAGTATGCCAGGGCATTGGGTATTGCGTACCAGTTGCAGGACGACCTGGCGGATTTTGAAAACGACGCCCCGCTCCTGTTACGCCCCTCCGCCGTGCTGGCCGCTCTTTGCGAACACAGCCGGGATTACGTCGGACGGTTGAGGCCGGACGGCGACATGAAACCTTTCCTGAGACAGGAGCGGGAGGCGCTTGCGCACGCCCTGGCGACGGTCGGCGCCCTGGCCGGCGAGTATCACCGGCGTGCCATCGCCGCCCTGGACGGCTTGCGCAACGCTGAAATCAAACAACTCCTGTTCCGGGTAACGGAACGAATCCTTCATTAACAACCGACGAATGACCGGCAACAGCAGTATATCACTCCGCATGTGGCACGTCCTGCGGCAAGGCGCAAACCGGTTGAGCCGCGACGCGCAGCGCCGAATCCGGGAATATGCCGCCTCGCAGACGGATGAAAGCGGCTTTTTCATGAACAGGCATCAGCAGCCGGATATTTATTACACGGCTTTCGGTTTGACGGTGGCGCAGGCGCTGGGTATGAAGATCGACCGGAAGAAGATCGGGCAGTCGCTCGGCAACTGTCGCCCCGACACATCCGACCTGGTACATTTCGCGTCCTACATCCGGTCGTTGCTGGCGCTGGCGTGGATGGACACACCCGGATGGCTTTCGTGGATCCGCTACCGGGCGTTGTGTTTCCGCACAACATTGCCGGCCTTCCCGACAGTTCCTCATGACGACCCGCAATCGCCCTATACCCGGTTTGTTCTGCTCTCCCTGAGAGAAGACCTGCTCTGCGGGAGAAGCGGCTGGAAGGCGATTCCCGAAGCGCTGGAGGATTACAGAACGCCGGGCGGAGGATATGCCAATGTGCGCCGGGCGTCGTGTGCGTCCACCAATGCAACGGCGGCGGCGCTGTCCGTCAGGGGACAGTTGCGGGGATACCGTCCGGACGGCGACGTGACATTCCTGCGCGACATGCAGGACGACTCGGGCGGTTTTGCCGCTACGCAGCGGACGCCCGCGCCCGATCTGCTTTCCACGGCTACAGCCCTGTTTACATTATATAATTACGGTCTGTCGCCACGAACGGATCCGGGCGATTTCGTCGAGGCTCACTGGATGGACTCGGGCGGTTTTGCCGCTACGCTGCCGGACGACGACAGCGACATGGAATATACTTTTTACGGCCTGCTGGCCTTGGGAACATGTGGAATAAAGCATATATAGAAGAAATGACCGCATCGCTGGGCGAACAGTTGAAAGCTCGACGATCGCCGGAAGGCATCTGGCGCGGGGCGCTCTCCTCGAGCGCCATTTCGACCTCGGTCTCGGTTTTTGCCCTGCGTCTGATTGACCGGGAACGGTATGGCAAACAGATCGAAGCCGGCGAACAATGGCTTCTCCGTACCATGCGCGCCGACGGCGTCTGGGGCGATTCCATCGAAAGTCCGCCCAACATGACGGCCACCCTCCTGTCCTACGCATCGCTGTATGCCTCGGGCGCTCCGCCCCCAAAGACCCGCGCCTTCCTCGCAGCCACGTTCGGCGGCATGACCGACGAACGGATCATCGCCGGCGTACTTGCCTGTTACGGCAAAGACCTCACCTTCTCGGCGCCTGTGCTGGTGATGTGCGCCCTGGCAGGCGTCATCAAAAGCTGGAACGACATTCCGCAGTTGCCGTTCGAGCTGTCGCTCCTTCCGCAACGCTTTTTCCGCTTCCTGCAATTGCCGGTTGTCAGCTACGCGATACCGGCGCTGATTGCCGTGGGCATACTCCGTCACCGGAAGGGAAAGAAAACCTGGCTCTGCGGCCTGCGGGAATTGTTCGCAGGCAAGTCGCTGAAGGTACTGGAGAAACTGCAACCTGTCAACGGCGGTTTTCTGGAAGCGGCGCCGCTCACGGCCTTTGTAGCGATGTGCCTGTGCGGCGCCGGCTGTCGCGACCACCCCGTGACGCGGCAGGCCGGAAGGTTCCTCCTCGAAACTGTACGTCCCGACGGCGCCTGGCCGATAGACACCGATCTGGCCTGCTGGGTCACGGCGCTTGGCGTCAAGGCGCTCAAGGGGGACGTCCCCGACAGGGCGTTGCTGCTGGAAAAGATCAAGTCCGCCGCCTTTGCGTTCAAGCATCCCTTTACCGGCGCCAGACCGGGGGGCTGGGGATGGAGCGATTTGCCCGGCGCCGCCCCCGATGCCGACGATACGGCCGGAAATCTGGTCGCGCTCCATATCCTGCAGGACGGGAAGGGATGTCCCGAAGCGGAAAGGGGCGTTCAATGGCTGCTGGACTTGCAAAACAGGGACGGCGGCATGCCCACCTTCTGCAAGGGATGGGGAAAACTGCCCTTCGACCGCAGCAGTCCGGATTTGTCCGCCCACAGCCTGACGGCCTTCGAGCTTTGGCACGACTCGCTGCCCGAAACGCTGCAGCGGCGCTGCGCAAAAAGCAAGGTTCGCCTGCTGCGGTGGATGAAGAAGACGCAGGCTGCCGACGGTTCCTGGATTCCGCTCTGGTTCGGAGACCAGGATGCGCCGGACGGACACTCGCCGGTGTACGGAACGGCCGTAGCGGTGGAACACTTGTGCCATTCCCGGCATCCCCTGGCGCAGGAAATTTCAGCCAAAGGGACAGGGTATCTTCTCTCGGCGCAAAATGCGGACGGCGGCTGGGGAGGCAGCAAAGGCCTGCCGTCGAAGGTGACGCTGACCGCGCGAACGCTGAGTGCACTGGCCGTATCGCCGGACACCGACCGGGAGGCCATCGGACGGGGCGTCGCCTTTCTGTACGGACATTTCAAGGCGAACACCCTGCTGCGTCCCGAACCGGTCGGACTGTATTTCGCCCGCCTCTGGTACTCGGAAGAACTGTACAACCTGACCTTTACGCTGACCGCATTGAACCACATTCGCGCCATTCACGCAGAAGAGCAAGTCTAAGATCCGACCATTCAAAGCTGCAAGGATTCGAGTCTTCGA
>JAITQL010000162.1 GCA_031288935.1 Tannerella sp. | reverse complement strand
CGCAGCGAAAGACGCCACGCCGAACGGAGGCTGTTTTTCTGCAAGCGGAAAGAATGTCTTTCCGCAAGTGGAAAGGCTGTCTTTCCGCAGGTGGAAAGGGCGCCTTTCCTTACGCGGATTTCATTCTGCACGGGGTATGATTGTGAAACGGGCGATGATCCGTCATGCCTCCGCCTGACGGCTCAAAATCCCCAGCAGGAAATGTCGAACCGGGATTCTGCCTGATTTTCTATCCCGTCGGGCAGGGGAGCGAAGAAATCAAGGGAGGTGAGCGTTTCTACACTGTCGACCGTTACGGCATAGCGTTGCAATGGCTCCGGGGCGGCTTCGTTGCCGAAGACAAAACCGATGGCTTGCGGAGGGGTATGACAGGGCAAGAGGAGCACCTTGAAGAATCCTTGCGGCACGGTTACCCGATTATCTCCGATGGTCTTCGCGTTTTTCTCCACCAGCGGGCCGCATACGATGACAACGACGCTGTCGGCTATCGCCCGTTCGCGTATCATTTCTTCCAGGTCTTTCCAGCCCCGCCGGTTCAGCCGGGGGTGCTGGGGACAGATATTGGTGAAATAGAACGACTCCTGCATGGCCGTGACGCTCCATTTCATGTCGGCGGCAGGCGCCAGATGGCCTTTGTCGTATCCCGAACGGAGGTAATCCCTGTTTGCAGCAGAGGTGCCTTCCACAGCGGGATCCGGCGTGAACCGGCCGCTGCGCTTTTCCTTTCCCAGCGCTTCCGCGCGCGTCAGTTCGTATGCCACCCAGTTGGGCAACCGCCAGTCCTCATTGTATGAAACGGTATAACCGGTATGGGAGATGATTTGCTCCCGGCGTTCCGACAGGGATTGAGGTATTTCCAGGTCGGGGCAGGCAACCGCAGCCGTCTTCTGCTCCTGCTGCCGGACAGTCACATATTGATAGGCGAAGATCAGGGCCGAGGCCGTCAGAAAGATGAAAACGATCCATCCGAAACCGGACCGGCGAGCCTTTGCCTTTTTCTTCCCTCTTTTTCGGGACGGCTGTTTTTTTCTTGCAGGAGACATGGTCTAATACATATTACGGTGTATAAAACGGACGCTACCCGGTGCAGGCGTCGTGCACGCACTTTTTGACCTGCTGTTTCACAAATACAAGGACGCCGCCAATCAAAAGGAGCGTCAGTACGCCGACAGTGATCCAGGTCCGGAAGCCGACATTCGCCAGGCCTGAAACGACGCAGGCGAGCGAAACGGCCACGCCTGCCAGAATGGCCGACAGGGGAACGGTCACGCTTTCGCGGAACAGCAGCGATGCGATTCTTTTCCGGGTAAATCCCAGCGAACGGTACAGCGCAATCTGTTTTTTACGCGACACGAGGTCTTTGCGCACCACAATGATGAAACCCGCCACGCCCAGCAACAGCCCGATCCCGCCAAGGGTCAGGAAGATGCTCAGGTAGGTATCGGTCACGCTGTTGAACTCGGCCAGCCGCCCGGCCGTCCCGGTCACGCTGACGCCGTACTCGCTCAAGGCCTGCGAAACCAGCTGCCGGGTCTGATCCGCCCCGGCCCCGTCCACCTTGAAAAGGATGATTTCGCTTCCCGTGATCTCGCCCCACAATTCGGAAAAAAGCGTTTTGTCCAACAGTACGTTTCCCTGGAAAACGGAGTTGTCCAGCACGCCGGCCAGCCTCAAGCCAACCCTTTTGCCGCGGCCGCTTTCGTAATAGACCGTATCGCCGGGCTTCAGCATCAAGCCCCAGGCCAGCGTCGTCCCGTCAATCAGGACGGGATAGACGGAATCGACTGCCGACTGCACCATGTCGAACACCGGCGCCCCGTCGGGATAGATGCTTTGCCGTATCTTGAAATCACTGCTCTTCAGCCGTTCCATATCCACTCCCAGTACCGTAGGCTGCGAAACCCTGTTCAGGTTCAGGCAGCTTGCGTCGTCGGCGCGATAGCGGAGCAGCTGCAACACCTGCGCATGTTCCGGAAGTTCCGTCAGCGCCAGCCTGTCGCGACCCTGCGGCGTAGCGATGTTGTGATAGATCGGGACGCTGCTTTCGCACCACAGCGTATATCCGCCCGTGCCGCTCAGCAGTTGCCGGCTGTCCGTAAAACCTCTGCGGTTCAGTCCCACGGAAAAGACAATGCCCACTCCGGCCGCAAGCGTAAAGAAGGACAGCAACGCCCGCTTGCGGTTTGCATACAGGCTTGCCCGGATCAGTTTACTGCGGCCGAACGGCCTGTTCCACCGGAAAGAAAGGCTCTGCGTACGCGGACTCTCCTGTTTCAGCGAACGGGCGATCGTGATGCGAAGCAACAGCAGGGCGATGCCGAGGCTGACGATTGTCCCGGCAAGCAAAACGGGGACGTCGGGAAAGAGGATAAACCCGCCGGTATGCGTGGCGCCCTTCCAGAGGCTGCCCAGCAGGATCAAGACCAGCCAGGTATAACAAACTCCGGCTGCAATGCCCGGCAGCGAGGCAAGAAGCGCAACCGGCGCCGCCTCGCGCAGGAAAAGCCGCAGGATGCGTTTGCGCGGATAGCCCAGCGCCGCCAGCAGCCGGATCTCGTCCTTCCGCCGATACATCATTTCCGACAGGGGAACCAGCATCAGCAGAAAAGCCGACAGAATGATAAAGAATCCCAGCGAGAGAAAGAGGGACGAAAAGTCTACGCCGTTACGGGCAGCTTTCAGGGCGGCTTCGCGGGGATAAAGCGCTTGCAGGCCGAACATGGCAGGCGTCAATCCGTCCGTCTCCACCCTGCCGCGGGCAGCATCAAAGCGGACGGCCGTTGCGCTGCCATAGGCATTGCGCCAGCTGTCGCCGACGGCCTGGAAGGAGAGTATCACTTTGGGTGTGGCACGGTACTTTGCCCAGTAATCCTCGTCTTCGCGGGTGACGAGCGACATGTCGATCGGCAAGTCGCTGTCCCAGCCGGTACAGTTTTCCATGTCCGTAAGACCGGGGAAATCGGCGCTCAAAGTCGTATCGGCCAGCCACTCCTGCAGCGGAACGATTGCGGCTACACGCGCCCGGATCGTGTCCTCATGCAGCGTCTTCAAGTCTGCCGACGTATAATAGGTCAGCCGGACGGTGTCGTCTACCTGCGCATGAAGATGCGCAGCCGTATAATCCGAGAGGATCAGTTCGTCGGCAGCCAGCGTCCGTCCCCTGTAGCGGTCGACGGCCGTGGCGAAGGCATACGAAAGACGGTGTCCGGCATGTTCCATGCCATTGGCCAGATAGGAGAACAGACGGTTGGCGCCGGGATTGTCCGCACGAAGGGTTTCCACGGCTTCGTACGGAATAAAAATCCGGTCGGAGGAGATCTCCGTACAATCGCCGGTACGGTTTTCGCGCAGGCCGGAATGTGCAGGCGTCCAGGCGGCGGCTACGTCCCCTGCCGACAGATGCTTTTCGGACAGGATCAGATTGACTTTGCCTGCCACGCCCAGCAGCGACGCCAGCTCCGCCCGGTTGACAAAGAGGTTGCGGGGAATCGACTGTTCGTTTTTCAAGCTCAGGTTGCCGCCGCGTTCCACCTCCACCCGTCCGGCATCGCTCAGGCGAATGGCCGTCGTATAATTGCCCGTTACAAAGAGCGAACCGGAGGGGACAAGTCCCGTAGCCGGCAAGCGCAGGACCATGCCGCTTGCGGGCGAAGAAAGTTCCGCTGCCAGCGCTTCGTTCATCTTTGCGCCGCCTGCCGGAATATCATATTCGTCCGTACCCCAGACCATGACCGGAAGCAGCCGTCCGGCATCCGAAATAAAGCCGTTGCCAAGCAATATCCGGCTTCCCTCCAGCCCGATGCGGTCGTCGAAAAACGAGTTTCCGGCAAAGAGAACGGTTTCCGTCCGCCCCAGCCGTTCGTTCACCCGTTTCACCAGCGTGGCACGCACGGAGGCGCCGACCGTCAGGCTGCCGGTAACGACTGCCTGCGCAATCAGGACAGCCAGGGCGATCAGTTTGTAGAAACGGAGGTAACAGGCGATGTTTGCCCGCAGCAGCTGCGTTCTCTTCATCTCAACAGGCCGTTAACCAGGGTGAATGTCTTTTGGGCGGCCGCGGCTACCCCGTCCGAATGGGTGACCATGACAAGGGTCGTGCCGAGCGACTGATTGATGTCGCTCAGCAGCGATACGATGTTGCGGGCGTTCGCGGCATCGAGTTGTCCGGTAGGTTCGTCGGCCAGCAGCAGCAGGGGCTTCATGACAAGGGCGCGACACAAGGCCGTGCGGCTGGCTTCACCGCCGGAGAGGGTCGACGGATAACGCCCGGCCAGCGCAGCGATCCCCGTCATTTCCATCAATAGCCGGGCATGGGCAGCCTGTCCGTCCGTCGCTTTCGACTGTGCGGCCAGCGTGGGGAGCAGGATATTGTCCAGCACGCTGCATTGCGGCAAGAGACGGTGTTCCTGAAAGACGAAGCCGATTTGCCGGTTGCGTACCGTGGAATGGTCTGCGCCGCCGGTCAGCATTTCCACGCCGTCCAGCAGGTAGCTTCCGCCGTCGGGACGCATCAGTGTGCCCAGTATGGACAGCAGCGTCGTCTTTCCCGAACCGGACGCGCCCGTGATGGCAACGAACGCGCCTTTCTCCGTCTGCATGTCGATGCCCCGAAGTACGGCATTGCGACTGCTCGACCCGTCGGGAAAAGTTTTCGTAATGTTCGATAAACGAATCATGATTCAGGATTCGACTGTTTGTTCGCTGTCGGGCGCTTCAGGCAAATCCGCCGGCAGTTCGATCTCTTCGGACGACAGTTCGCTTTCCGCCGACAGTTCATCGTCTTCCGGCAGCCCCCAGTCTTCGGGATTGCCCTTGCTGAGGTATTCCCTCATGCGGGCGGCCAGCTTGATCTGTTCTTCATCATGCTGTACGTAGTCTTCTTCTTCATCCATCCAGACGGAGTCGTCTTTTACCTTCTGGCACAGTTCGAGGAGCGATCCGCAGCCGGCGTTGCGAAAAAGGGTGCAGATGTCTTCGTTGTCGAGTATGTCCGAATAGAGAAACGTGTCTAATTTGTCGATCCCCAGGTATTGATGATCCAGCTTCTGAAGTCCCAGATGCTCGTGCAGTATCTTGCCTTCGGGCGTGATGTTGCTGGTCATGAGCAGAAAGGTGCGGACAAGGATAAGGTCGTTGTGTATGCTGGCCACCACGTATCCGATCTTGCATCCGTACATCCGGTATTCCACCAGCATCCGGTTGTCCTTCATGCGGACGATCTGCCGGTCTTCGGCATTCAGAAACGAGGACATGATCCAGAGCTGCACGTACCCCTTGCCTACTTCGGAGGTGCGCTCGTCGATGCGATTCAGGGCATGCTCGGTGACGTACAGATCCAGTTTCTTTTCGCCGAAACGCCCGCTGAATCCCAGTTTCGAGGCAAGGATGGAAACGGGGATAAAGCGGTTTTCTTCCGGTTCCTTCTGGTGCGGCGAGGCGATGACGTAGCGAATGCCGCTGCGCACAGCTCCGTTGGCGAGCTTGATCTTCCGCCGTTCCGGACGATAGGGGCAGATGCTGATTTCCGGGCGTATCCGCCGGTCGCTGTGCTGCGGCGACTGGGTCTGGATGGCGCAGTCGACGTAGAAGATCATGAACCGGAGATCGCTCATGAACGAGCGGATGGAACTGCGGAGGTGATCCATCGCATCGTAGTAGGCATGGGTACGGGGTTCAAACATCTCGGTGTATTTCACAAACCAGGGACGTCCGACCAGCGTGGCTATGTTCGGCTCGTAATCGCCCTCTCTGACCGGCGCCAGCAATATTTCTACCGGCAGAATGATCTGATGATATTCCCGGATATTCACCTTCGGGCCGTCCTCTTCCAGGAGCGGAATCGTCTGGTCGCGCTGCGCCAGCTGGGCATATTCGTTGGCAAAATCCATTACTTCCTTGGACACGTTGCCGTCCGGAATGATCTTGACCGACATGCCTCGCAACTGATAAAGAACCTCCAGTTGCACCTGGGTAAATGTGCCGAACAGTTCGGAATGAATCAGGTCGCAGATACGCTTGAACTGCCTGAAGTATTCCCGTTTGCGTTGCGCCGCCTCGGCCTTTTGCTGCGACGCATTCATGTGTTTGCCTTTTAACTTTTTCTTTGACATAAGCTGGAATTGTTATTGTTTTGCTGACAAATTTACATGATAAAACCGGATTACCACATAACGGCAGATAAAAAAGTGCATGGTTCAAAGCTCAAGAGTTCTTGAGTTGGAGCAAATCAATAGAATCGCTTCGGATGTGATCATCTGTTGCGGCAAGTGTCTGAAAAGTTTCAAAGTATTCCCCCGCGCCGGGGGAACAGATTGAAAAGTTTCAAAGCGCTCCCCCACGTCGGGGGAACAGATTGAAAAGTTTCGAAGTACTCCCCCGCGCCGGATGGTTGTCCTTTTGATCCGGGGCGTTGTCATTGCCGGGCTTTCAACTTGATGGCGTCACACGGTATACAGAGCGAAGGAATCCTTCATTTGTACAAATGGAACCTCGTCAATGCAAATGAGACATTGCTATTCTATTATACCTTCAATTTGCGGAACGCTATGGGCGAGAGGCCGGTGTGTTTTTTGAAGAATTTCCCGAATGTGGACTGGTCGGGGAAGTGCAGTTTGTGGGCGATCTCCTGTATGGTGATGCGGGGTATATTCAGCAGTCCCTTGGCTTCTACCATCAGGGCGTCCTGAATCCACTGGCTGGCCGAGCGGCCACTCTGTTTCTTGAGCGTCAGTGAAAGATACTGGGGCGTAATGAAGAGCTTTTCGGCGTAAAACGTCACGTCGTGCTGCTCCTTGCAATGCTTGGTCAGCAACACCAGAAAGCTTTCGAATATTTCTTCCGACCGCGTCAGGACGGGCGAAAAGATGTTTTCCTTTTTCGAAAAGAAGAAGTTTCCCATGTCCAGCATGAATCCCCTCAGCGTATTAATGATCATATCCTTGTGGAAAAGATGCGTTTCCTGTCCGATCTTCTTCTTCAGCACCTGCAAGCTTTCGCAGAGGGATTGAAATTCGTCGGGTTCGAAGATGGTAAAGGGCTTTTTCTTCAACTGCATGTACGAGATCAGGGGCGTAGCGTGTTGTATCGGGCGACCGTTTTCGGCCATGAACGACTTCGAGACCAGCAGCATCCAGCATTTGAAATTATGCGTGATACTGGTCAACTGCGTAATGTGCGTCGGCATGATCCACACGATCCCGTTTTGCGGCACCAGATGGGGAATGTAATCTATCGACAGCTTCAGTTCGCCCTGCATGACCCCCATCAGCATCAGCGCCTCATAGCGCGTAGGGGAAGAAAACATCATGTCTCTTACATTCACTCCAAACCGTGAGTGATCCAGTTCGACCAGCAACATTTCATTCTGAAACTTCTGGAACGAAACGACTGCATTCTTAAACTTCATCAAATCTCGCAACAACTCTGTAACCATCTTCTTTTATTTAATGTTGAACTCATGTACTCCTGTACTCTTGAATCCTGAATTTTGAATCTTGAACCGACCGCAAAGATATATATTTTTATCCGAGATCGGTTTTTCGCCACTTTTTTTTCGCTTTTCGGATGGAAAGAAGATATACTACCTGTTTACCGTTCGATATTGACTAATTTTATAATAGATTGCACCTTTCGGGTTTACTTTATACACGCTACTTTTGTCATCGTTTATCAATAGAGAATCATGTTAAGAGAACATATCATCGAAACGGCGCTTAACCTCTTTGCCCGTAACGGAATCAAGAGGATCAGCATGAACGACATTGCTCAGGCGGCGGGCGTGTCAAAGCGGACGCTGTACGAGTTTTTCAACGACAAGGAAACCTTGCTGATACAGGCGATGGACGCAACGTTTTCGCGTGCAGAGACCTGGGTTGGGGAGCTGTCTGAAAAGACGTGCACCGCCCTGGAAGTGTTTCTGCTCATTAACGACAGGCTGTTGGTAAATAATTCCGCCGGGTATTGCGAGACCTTATATACGGATATCAAGCGTTATCCGTCTGCCTGCGAGCACCTGATGCGGTATAAAAAGCGGATGCTGGACAACACCATCCATCTGTTGAAGCAGGGAGTGGTAGACGGCGTCTTTCATCCCGAAATCGACTACGAGATCATCGCGCTGCTGGCAAGGGAGCATATCGACATGCTGGGAGAGCTGCCCAGAATGTTGGGAAAGTTTATTCCCGAGAAAATGCACCAGATGATTTTCCTGATCTTCATCCGCGGGATATGTACCGAGGCCGGCCGGAAAATTCTGGAGCAGCATGAAATGAAAAAGAGGTACAAGATGCAGCAATAGGATACGTCGACCGTATTTTGCCGGTTTTTTCATCCCTTTCGTCGGGATAAAAGGACGGTTTGGGCGGTAACGTGTTGCGAAAAAACGAAACGCAGGCGACCTTTGCCGAAAAAAAAAGAAGAAGCAACCGCAAAGGTTTTAATGATTTAGGAGTAGAATAAACTTGACAACCCGGTTCATGTCAATAGAAAAATAAAATATTTGGCGGGTTTGGTTGTCTTGTATAGACAGAACGTTTTAATAATGATAAGAAAGATGATACGATTAGCAAACAGGAAAAGAGCAGGAATAGCCGGCATGATGTGGCTGGCATTCACCCCGGTTTTTTCGTTGGAAAGCGTGCATGACGTCATGCCCGGTGCGCAGGATACGCTGACGCTGCGGCTGGAGCAGGCGATCGAAATCGCGCTGAGTGAAAGTCCTTCCGTCAAGGTGGCCGATTTGGAGATTGAAAAGAAAAAGTATGCGAAGCAGTCCGGCGAGTCATCATTGTATCCGCAGATAGACGCCGTGGGACAATACAGCCGGACGCTCAAGAAGCAGGTAATGTACATGGACGGTGTGTTCGATGTCGCTTCCATGCTGACTCCGGTGATGGAGCCGCTGGTCAAGGGGTCGGAACAGACCCTGGCGGAGACGGTGCCCGGCTATCAACCGGGTACGTTGAGCAAGAATATCCAGTCCAATACGCCGCCGCCGGTTGAATCGTCCGGGGATGAAGGTATTTCCGTCGGTCGCGACAATAACTGGACGGGAGGCGTGAACGTGAACTGGGCGGTTGTCGCTCCGGCCTTGTGGAAGAGTCTGGAAATATCCGGTCTGGACGTTGAACTGGCTGTCGAGAGCGCCCGTTCCTCCAAGATCAACATGATTCATTCCGTCCGCAAGGCCTACTACGGCGTGCTGCTGGCCAAAGACGCCCGCAGGGTGTTGCAGGACAGTTACGACAACGCCATTCTGAGTTATAACAATATCAAGGACAAGTTCGAGCAGGGGCTGGTATCCGAATTTGACCTGATCCGGGCAGACGTGAACGTCAAGAACATCAAGCCCGACCTGATTCAGACGCAAAATGCGTACAACCTTTCCACCCTCTCCCTGAAGGCGCTGATGGGCATCGACATCGACCAGACCGTCGCCGTGGAAGGCGGTCTGCTGGATTACGAGGAGGGGCTGTACGCCGAGATTCTGAACGTGGACAATTCGCTGAGCTACAACTCCGATCTGAGGCAGTTCGACATTCAGAACGAACAGTTGCAGAAGTCGCTGGAGCTGTACAGGGCGCAGTACTATCCCGTGATTGCCGTTACAGGTAATTATATGTATATGTCCATGAACAACGACTTCCGGTTTGGGGATTACCGCTGGAATCCGTACTCGACCGTCGGCTTGAGCATTTCCATTCCGATTTTCGACGGCTTCAAGAAGCGGAGCGACGTCCGCCAGACCAAGGTATCGCTCGAGCAGATGAAATGGCAGCGCGAGGACATTGTGCGCAACCTGAAGCTGGCGATCAACAACAATGTGAACAACATGACCAACTATGTCGAGCAGGTCATTTCTACCAAAGACGTGGTGGCGCAGGCGCAGAAGGGGTATGAAATCTCCCGCAAACTGTATGACACGGGGATGGGTACCCTGCTCGACCTGAACAATGCGCAGCTGGGACTGACGCAGGCCAGTCTGGCCTTTAACCAGGCCATATTCAATTTCCTGACCTCGAAGGCCGATCTGGACAAGACGTTAGGCTTGAATCCCGATGTGCCGATTATCAAATAACAAGCTAAAACAGTCAATTAATAAATCAATGTATATGAAGACGAAGAATTTATTCAGAGGGTTACTTCTGTTTGCCTTGTGCGTTTTAACCGCATGTGGAGGCAAGAAGGAAAATGCCGTGCAGGAAACGGCAGAGACGAAAGTAAAGGTAAACACGACGATAGCGAAGTTGCAAACGGTAGATAACATTACTACCTATACGGGTAATGTGGAAGCGGATGTGATCAATCACATCACGCCCACCATGCCGGGGCGTATCGAAAAGATTTTCGTGGAAATCGGCGACCGGGTGAGCAAAGGCCAGTTGCTGGTACAGATGGAATCGTCCAACCTGCAACAGCAGAACACGCAATTAGCCAATCTGGAACGGGACTACAACCGCTACAATGAATTGCTGAAGGTAGGCGGCATCGCACAACAGCAGGTCGACCAGATTAAGACGCAGATCGACATACTGAAGGCGGTGATACAAAACCTGCAGGATAATACGCAACTGCGAAGCCCGATCAACGGCGTGGTCACTGCGCGAAACTACGACAACGGCAATGTGTTTGCGCAGCAGCCTATCCTGACCGTCCAGCAGTTAAACCTCCTGAAAGTAACGGTCAACGTGTCGAAATCCTATTTCACCAAGGTCAAAGTCGGGATGCCGGTCAATATCCGGCTGGATGTTTACGGCGATGATGTCT
>JAITQL010000161.1 GCA_031288935.1 Tannerella sp. | reverse complement strand
GGACGGCTTCCCTTTCGAAGTGGAAACCTTCCGGTGCGTTGTCGAAGACGGTCATTGCCCGCAAAATACCTGTCGCCGCGTCGCGCCGAAGCGTGGCAGAGAGGCGGCGGAACAGGCGTACGGCGCTGGATGTGCGGTGCGTGAAGACGGGGGGGGAAATGCAAGGATTCAAGGATTCAGGGATGCGTTTCACGCGGATGAAAGGGATTTCAACGCGGATGCCGCAGATTTGAAGTCGCTGAAATCGCGGGAATCCGTGAGAATCTTTGAATCTTGACCCTTCGTTATTCGCAGAACCGGTTTTTTTTGAATATATTTGCCCCCCGAATTAAAAATTAAAAAGATGAAGAAGATAGTATTGATGTACGTCGCAGGGATCTGTATGACGGTGGCGACTGCTTCGGCACAGCATGCAGGCGTCGAGAGACTGATTGAGATGGGGAAAACGGACAATCAGGTGATGGATCACCTGGATGTCCTTACAAACCGGTTTGGCGGGCGGCCGATCGGGTCGGATGCGTATGACAACGCCGTGGACTGGGTGGCGTCCAAGTTCAGCGAATGGGGACTGGAAGTGGAATTGAATGAGGGCGGGACGTTGCCGGTAGGATTCAACCGCGGCCCGTGGTTCGGAAGGATGCTGGGCGGCGACCAGGCCATGGCGCTGCATTTCGTTACGCCGTCCTATTCTTCCGGAACGAAGGGATTGCAACGCGGCCCGGTGTTGCTCGAACCCAAGACGCGCGAAGATTTCGAGCGCATCAGGGGCGCCCTGAAAGGTGCGTGGGTACTGGTCACCGGCCGGAGCGTCGGATGGGCGATTCAGCATTCCGCCCGCGCCGATTCTGCCCGTGCGGACATCATTGCCCGAAACGTCGAAATTCGCGGGAAGAATCAGGCGATTGCCGAAAACAATCGCCTGAAGCACAAAAACGATACCCTGCTGACGCTGCTCGACGAGCCGGCGCTGTTTTACCGGGAAATGCGCGAAGCGGGCATTTTGGGAATCATCCAGTCGGCGCCCGTGCCGCTGGTGGCGCTGTATGACCAGAGCGTCGTCAAGGACTCGACCATGACGTTCGACCGGCTGCCCGTCACGCCGGACATCAAGCTGGACGAACACCAGTTTGAAACCGTCAGGCAGATGGTGCTGGAACGGCGCGTGTTCGAGCTGGAATTTGACATCCGCAACCATTTCAAGATGGGGCCGGTGAAATATTACAGCGTGGCCGGGAAAATCCGGGGGAGCGATTATCCGGACGAATACGTCATGCTGAGCGGTCACCTGGACTCGCACGATGCGGCCACCGGCGGCGTGGACTGCGGGTCGGGCGTTACGTCCGTCATCGAGGCAGCCCGCCTGGTTGCCCGGTCGGGCATCCGGCCGAAACGCAGCATGCTGTTCATTGCCTTTGCCGGCGAGGAATACGGACTGCTGGGCGCACAGGCCTGGGCGGCGTCGCATCCCGAACACTGGGACAGGATTTCAAACCTTTTCAACCGCGACGGAGGCCCCCTGCCGCCGATCAGCATCAGCGTGCCGAAGGCCATGTATGCGGACTTCGTGCAAATCTGCGCGCCGCTGTCGTCCATCCATCCCGACATCCCGTTTGAAGTCAAGGAAACCGGCCCGCGTCCGAAACCCGCGCGCCTGAGCGGAACCGACGCCTCCGTCTTCGCCATCAAGGGCATCCCCGCCATCACGCTGGATGAAGACGACGTCAAGGGCTATAACTTCCACTACCGCGAAATATGGCATACGGAGCGGGACTTGTATACGAAAAGCATCCCCGAATACCAGCGACATGCCGCCACCGTGATGGCGGTGATCGGGCTGGGGGTGGCCAATCTGGATCACCTGCTCTCCCGTGAAGGACTTTATCAGTAACATGGAAACGGCAGAAAAACAGCGGCCGGCAGAAATCGGGAATGAATCCTTGCATTTTTGAATCATTGAATCATAGAATCTTTGAATTGAAATGAAGAAGTGGAAAGCGTGGTTGCTGGCGGCGCGTCCGAAGACGTTGACGGCATCGGTCAGTCCGGTGCTGGTCGGCTGTGCGCTGGCGTTCCGCGACGGGGTGTTCCGGCCGGCTCCGGCCGTGTTGTGTCTGGGCGTTGCCTTGCTGGCGCAGGTGGCGGCGAACCTGGCAAATGATTATTTCGACTTCGGAAAAGGCGCCGACCGGGAGGGACGTTTGGGACAGGCGCGGGCGGTGGCTTCGGGCTGGATTGCCCCGGCAGCGATGCTGCACGGGGCGCTGGGCGTGCTGGGCGCCGCCTGTCTGTGCGGGTGCGGACTGCTGTTCCTTGCCGGATGGGAGCTGATCGGGGTGGGCGTGGCGATGGTCGTTTGCGTGCTGGCATACACGGCCGGCCCCTATCCGCTGGCCTACCGGGGATGGGGCGACGTCTGCGTGCTGGTGTTTTACGGGATCGTCCCGGTTTGCTTCACGTACTACGTGCAGGCACACGCTTTCAGCATGACGGCCTTCTGGCTGTCGCTTTCCCCGGGACTGCTTTCGGTGAATATCCTGCTGGTGAATAATTACCGGGACTGCGAACAGGATGCGGCGGTCGGGAAACGAACGACCGTCGTCCTGTTTGGCCGGCGCTTCGGCCGCGTGCTGTATCTGGCGAACATCCTGCTGGCCGTTGTTTTCTCTTTTCCGGTCTACCTCTACCGTCACTGGAACAGCTGGATTTTGTTTTTCATGATCATCCTGCTGCAAATCTTTACCTGGCAGGATTTGTTCCGGCTGCGGGGCGGCGAACTGAACCGGACACTGGAACAAACGGCACGCAACGTGCTTCTGTATGCTTCGCTGCTGGTATCGCTCCTGCTGTGTTGACCGGCAGTTCAAGGTGCAGGGATGCAGGAATGCTGTTCTGCTGCGACGGCAGGGGATTGCGGGAGACGGGTTCCTCTTCGTTACCGTTCATCCAGGCCGGGACGAATAAAATTCCTTGCTTCGGGAAACTGCCGTTCCACCTGTCTGCACAACTTTTGCAAATCAACAAGTATCGCCAAAACAGGGTCTTCGTCTTCCGTGATTTTTTGGAACAGATAACCCCACGCGCCGATGCTTCGCTCAAGTGAAACCAATACGGCTTTGGCATTTCCGAGCGAGTCGCAGGCAGTCGAATGTTCCTCTTCTTCCTCTTTTTGCGACATCAGCGCCCGTGCTGTTTTTACTTCGAGAAAGTATTGATACCACCGGATTACTTCCAAACAATCCGACAACATCGGGTCTTGCAAGCGTATTTCCATGCCGACCGCTTCTTTTTCGGCGAAAGCGTCGAACCATTTGTTCACTTGTCTTCCATACTGTTTGGCAAGCAGGAGACAGCTGTTATTCCGAACCGCATACTTCTTTCTTTCTAAATCGTTTGCCATATCCATATCTTGCAGTGCATTGAAATCCAGGCCTGCTTTTTGGGCTTGTTCTTTCAATACATCCATTGTTGCGTCGAAGAGTGCGGCAAGCGATTTGCAAAAATCGTCCGCGTTGCCGTTTGTCCGGCGAGGCGCGGTTTGATAGACCGTACAGTGCCGGGTGTGGCTGCACCGCTCGCACCACCGGTCGCACCAGTTGAAGATGCCGTGAATCATGCGGGGAGGATCCGCTGTTTCCTTCAGGTTTTTATTGAATGCCGGTTTGTCCATCTTTCTACAATTATACATTTATCTGTTTCTGCAAACGAAACGGGTAAGGTTTATTTTTCAAACAGGCGAATATCCGCCTGTTTTCGCCTGCAAATAAAACACAAAGTTTGATTTCCTGCAAATAAACCGGCATGGAAGATCTTTCCGGCCGCCGGCCGGAAACAATCATACCGGAGAATATCCCTTCCGCAGGGCCGGGCGGCAAACCGTATCCATCCTGCGGTACGGTAAACCGCTACCGCAGTGAAGTGGAGAACCCGCCCTTGAATCCTTGAAATTTTCCCGTACATTTGCGCCGGTAAAATACGAAAACAAGCTGTCGTGAAAATATTGGAAAACTATCATGTCATCCTTGCGTCCGCTTCGCCGCGACGCAGGGAGTTGCTGAGCGGGCTGGGGCTGGACTTCGAGGTGCGGGTGATTCCGGGCATCGACGAGTCGCATCCGGCCGGATGCCCTCCTGCGGAGATTCCCTGCCGTATTGCCCGGAAAAAAGCGGCGGCCTACACCGCGTCTCTGAAGGAAAACGAACTGCTCATTACGGCCGATACCGTTGTCATACTGGAGGGCGATATCCTCGAAAAACCTGCCGGCCGCGATGCCGCCGTCCGCATGTTGCAGCGCCTGTCCGGCCTTCGCCACGAAGTCGTCACCGGCGTTGTCATCTCCACGCGCAGCCGGCAAGTGGACTTTTCCGTCACCTCGTCGGTGGACTTCGCCGTGCTGAGCGACGAAGAAATCTGCTACTATGTCGACACGTTTCATCCCTGCGACAAGGCCGGCGCCTACGGGATCCAGGAATGGATCGGCTACATCGGCGTGCAGGGAATCCGGGGGTCTTTTTATAACGTAATGGGGCTGCCCGTGCAACGCCTGTATCAGGAACTGAAGAAGTTTTCTTGAGAGACCTGCCCGCTTGTCCGGCGTTCAGTGAAAGTCGATCGTCAACTGTTGAATATCATTCATCCGTCCTTCGCAGCGGGCTTTGCAGAGCGCGTTGTCGCGTACCTGCGCTCCGGGATGCCCTTTGGCCAGGTCGGCCGCATGAGCGGCGATTTTGTGTGCAATGATACTGGCCCGGATCGCGTTGCCGTTGAGCAGCGCGAGGCTGTCGTTGCTGATCAGGGACGCGCCGTGCCATGCGATTTGCGCGCTTCCGATTGCGGAGGCGATAAAGCTGTAGATACCGGCAATGTCGGTGATGTTCATCCCCATCGTAAAGAAAGGTATGCCCTTGCAGATGTACAGGTGCTCCTTCGTATTGGCTTCGATTTTGTGCAGGGGGACGTGTCCGGGGCCTTCGGCAATCGTCTGCACGTATTGATCCCGGGCAATTTCAATCAGATGCCGCATCTCCGTCAGTTCGCTGATATGGGCATGGTCGTTGGCGTCGTAAATGGCATCGGGACGCAGTCCGCTGCATAAAAAGAGCGCGACGTCGTACGCTTTCAGGATCTCGCAAATTTCGTCAAAGTGCGTGTAGAGGAAATTTTCCTGCTTATGCACGTTCATCCATTCGCTCAGGATAATCCCGCTGCGGGAAACGAGATTTACCAGGCGATTGCTTGTCATGAGCAGGTATTTTCTTCGCATGGCCGCGTGGACGGTCATAAAATCTACTCCCTGCCGGGCTTGTTCGATCAAGGTCTCGCGGAAGATTTCCCAGTTTAACTGCTCCGGTTTCCCTCCGGCCCTGGCCAGCGCCTGGTAGAGCGGACTTGTGCCCATCGGCACCGGACAGTTGCGGATCAGCCATTCGCGCGTGAGATGGCAATCCGTTTGCGACGACAGGTCGATCATCGTATCCGTTCCCCACCGGCAACAGCGGATCATCTGTTTAACCTCCTCGTCCACGTGCAGGCCGCAGGGGTTGATATTCGTGTTGATTTTCACCAGGAACCGGCGTCCGATAATCATCGGTTCCACTTCGGGATGGTTGATGTTCGAGGGGATGATGGCGCGTCCGGAGACGATTTCTTTCCGCACAAAGTCCGGCGTGATATAGGATTTTAATCCCATTGCTTCCACCTGCTGGTTTTCGCGGATGGCGACGTATTCCATTTCCGGCGTGATGATGCGGCGCTTGGCGTAATACATCTGGGTGATTTGCTTTCCGTCCTTTGCCTCGAAAACGGGTGATTGTATCGGATAAACGATTTTCGCGAGCGGTTTGTCGGACGGCGGATTGAAAAGGGCGATATCTTTTCGTTTTTCGTTCCATTCGCCGCGTATGCGCTCAATCCCTTTCCGGACGGAATGTGTGTGTTGCGAATCGGAATAAGGTCCGGCCGTATCATACACCGTTACGGGATTATTGCTCTTGAAAATTTTCGTGCCATCTGATTTCAACGCCTCCGTGTCAGACAATACAATCTGACTCATACCCACCCGGATTTTATGGATTTGACCGGGGATATATACTTTACCTGTCATAGATTACCTGTTCTCTGTTCTCCTCAACCCGCCCGCGTCTTCGCAAAGAAAT
>JAITQL010000084.1 GCA_031288935.1 Tannerella sp. | reverse complement strand
ATGCCGGTACACATCGTCGCCGGCATACGTGCCCTGCGCAATCAGGTCGTTGGCAAAATGGTCGTACTCGTCAATGATGACGAAGATTTTTATGCCGACAGCCTCTGCCGCGTTAAGCGCTTTACGCAAGGATTTGACACCCGGTTGCTCGGAATCTATCTGCTTATAGAGTTCATCTTCCGGAAAAAGTTGGCGATACTTGAACAAAAAAGCGCGGACAATATCCTGCACCTTGCTGGAAAACGATATTCTGAAATCCTCTTCACCGGTGGTGTCCAGTCCCGAAAAATCCAGATTCAGTACTAAGTAACTGTTCCGTCTGGGCGTGGGATGCTTGCCGATATACAGGTCGCCGAAGAGCGTCCCGAACCGGTCTGCCTGATTGATGTCGTAGTAGTGCGACAGCATCGAAAACAGCAGACTCTTGCCGAACTTGCGCGGACGGATGAAAAACAGGTTGTCGTTGTTTTCCTGTTCAAGCAGTTCTATAAACCGCGTCTTGTCAATATATACGTAATTTTCGGTTCTGATCTTCTCGAAATTACAATTGCCGTAAGGCAAACGTTTGGGTATCCTTGCATTCATAACTGTCCGTTTTTTATGCAGCAAAGATAATACCGATTTTCCGGTCAGCTGCTTTTCATGCAGAAAATAAAAACGGTACTGGAAAACAGGTTATCGGGATGATCGCCTTTCCGGTTTAACAGACTTTGTTTTACGCCGGAAAATCATACCTTTGCACCCGTTTATGAAACGAAATGGAACAACACCGCGCCTCAGCGGTACTACACTGCGTATTCTGGTGTCGTTAAGCGTCCTTCACGGACTGAACGACGCCATGCAATCGGCTGTCACGGCCACTTATCCGCTACTGAAGGACGACCTGACGCTGAGTTTCGGGCAGATCGGGTTGATTACGCTGACCTATCAGATTGCCGCTTCCGTGTTTCAGCCTTTCGTGGGACTTTATTACGACCGCCATCCTTCGTCCCGGTCTTTGCCGCTGGGCAGTTGTCTTACGATGGCCGGATTCCTGTCGCTGGCCTTTGCCGACAGCCTTTCCTGGGCGATGGGGTCGGTGTTTATGGTGGGCATGGGTTCGTCCACGCTCCATCCGGAGGCTTCGCGACTGACTTCAATCGCTTCCGGCGGACGGCGCGGACTGGCACAGTCGCTTTTTCAGGTTGGCGGCAACCTGGGCGGCGCACTCGGCCCCCTGCTGGTCGCCTTTCTGGCGGCTCCCTACGGACGGCGCTACATTTCTTTCTTTTCCGTCCTGTCTTTTATCGCCATCCTCGTGGCCATGCCCGTGGGACGCTGGTACAGGCGCCGTTTGCAGCTTTTCAAACAGGAACATGCGGAGATGAAAGTCCGTACGGAGTCGCCCCTGCCCATGAAAACGGTCGTTTTTTCCATCTCCATCCTGCTGCTGCTGATTTTTTCCAAGTACATCTACATGGCCAGCCTGTCGAGCTATTATACGTTTTATCTGATCGAGAAATTTCATGTCAGCGTACAGTTCTCGCAGGTCTGCCTGTTTGTTTTCCTGGGCGCCACCGCCATTGGCACGCTGATCGGCGGCCCTGCGGGCGACAGGATCGGACGCAAATACGTCATCTGGGCGTCTATTCTGGGCGTGGCGCCCTTTACGCTGCTGATGCCCCACGTCGGCCTGTACTGTACCATCGCGACGAGCTTTTTCATCGGACTGATTATTTCTTCCGCCTTTCCGGCTATCCTGCTCTATGCGCAGGAACTGCTTCCGTACAAACTGGGACTTGTTTCCGGCCTCTTCTTCGGTTTTGCCTTCGGCGTAGCCGGCATCGCCTCGGCCGTGCTGGGTAAAATGGCCGACTTGCACGGCATCGAAGCCGTCTATCAGACCTGCGCCTATATGCCTTTGCTGGGTATTATCGCCTGGCTGCTGCCCGATCCCGGAAAGAAACAGGACTGTTCAGGGATTTAAAAATTCAAAGTTTACCGTTTTGAAGGATTCATTGAACTCAATGAACTTTTCATTGAACTCAATAAAAGATTCATTGAACTCAATAAAAAAGCCATTGAACTCAATGAAAAGTTTATTGAACTCAATGAAAGATTCATTGAACTCAATGAAAGATCCATTGAACTCAATAAAAGGTTCATTGAAGTCAATGAAAGGTTCATTTTGGAAAATGAACGGCTCATTCCATGAAATGCGATCAGGGCGACAAGGAGGAATACCTTCCCCTGGCTTTTTGAACGTTCCTAATGCAGTATTTTGTAGACGAGTTCCTTGAGGATGTCGCCGTCGGTGTGTGTGGAGGTGGCGTCGATGCCTTTGGAACGGGCGTCGGCCAGACGGATTTCGTGTATGAGACGGAAGGTTTTCATGGCCGGGCAGTTCTTGAGTCCGATGATGTAGTCGTGTATCTGGACGGGGTAGCGGAAGCCGAGGACGGACATGAGGTTTTGCTCCGAACGGTCGGGGGTGTAGTGGCAGATCAGGAGGTTGGCATAGTAGTTGAAGAGGAGGGGCAGCGTGTTCTGGATGGGATGGTTGACGGGGTCTTTCTCGAAGTAGCGGATGATGCGGTTGGCCTTGAGAACGTCCTTGCGGGCAAGGGCGCTTTGGAGTTCAAAGTTGTTGAAGTCCTTGCTGATGCCGATGTTTTTTTCGACGAGCGCGGGGGTAACGGCTTTCACGGGCTGACGGTCGAGGAGTATCTGGAGCTTGTCGAGTTCGCGGTTGAGGAGTTCCAGGTCGTTGCCGATGTGGTCGACGAGCATGAGTACGGCGTTTCCCTGTGCGGTCATGGCGCGCTGGCGAAGCATGGCGGCGACGAAATCGGGCATCTTGTAGTCTTTTATCTTCTTGGAGTCAAAGAGGATTCCGTTCTTCTCGACGGCCGCGGCGAGGGTCTTGCGCCGGTCGAGGGTTTTGTACTTGTAGTTGATTACGAGTATGGTGGAGGCGAGCGGTTTCCGGGCGTAGTTGGTCAGGAGGTCGATGTTGGCGATGAGCTGCGCCTCGCGAACGACGACGAGCTGCCGCTCGGCCATCATGGGGAAACGTCGCGCGGCGTTGATCACGTCCGTCACCTTGGTGTCCGCGCCGTAGAGGATGAGCTGGTTGAAGTCGCGTTCGGATTCGCCGAGGGCGCGTTCGATGATCAAGTCCGTGATGCGGTCGATGAAGTAGGGTTCCTCGCCCATGAGTACGTAGAGGGGGCGGAATTGTCCCGCTTTGATGTCACGGCAGATGCTGTCGTAAGAAAGTTCCTGTTTAGCCATTTTCCCGCTGTTTTTGATTGATTGATTCGAAAATGAGTATCTTTGAGGAGACAAATTTAGTAATAATTACGGGAGATGCAATCATTAAACTTGCCGCAATTTCATCCGAAGGTATTTGAAAGAGAAGGTAAACGTTTTGTTTTCGACCCTTTGCGGGGGAAAAACGTGACGCTGACGCCGGAGGAATGGGTGCGGCAGCATTTTGTGAATTACCTGCTGACGGAGAAGGGGTATCCGCAGTCGCTGCTGGCCAACGAGGTATCCGTAGCGCTGGGGCAGCTGTCGCGGCGCTGCGACACGGTGGTGTACGATGCCTGCCTGACGCCGCTGGCCATCGCGGAATACAAGGCGCCGTCGGTAGCGGTGACGCAGAAGGTGTTCGAGCAGATTGCCCGCTACAACCTTTCGCTGCGCGTGAAATGCCTGATGGTTAGCAACGGACTGGCGCATTACTGCTGCCGGATTGACTACCGACAGACGAGTTATGCCTATCTGAAGGAAATTCCATCCTACGAGGAGCTGAAAACCCTGTAAAACCAACTGTGAAATTGAAAATGACGATACGGAAAGTGACTGAAGGCGACGCGGAAGCAATCGCGGGAATCTATAACTATTACGTGGAGAAAACGATTCTTACCTTCGAGACGGAACAGGTGTCTGCCGCCGAAATGCGGGAGCGGATCGCGACGCTGGCGCCGGCATATCCCTATCATGTATGCGAACTGGACGGGCGCGTGGCGGGATACTGCCATGCCGCGCAGTGGAAGAAGCGGAAAGCCTACGGCATGACGGTGGAGTCGGCCATCTACGTCGACCCCGCCCTGCGCAACAAGGGCATCGGACGGGCGCTGATGCAGGAGCTGATCCGGTCGCTGCGACCGCTCAGCGTACATGCGGTGATTGCGTGTATCACCATTCCAAACCCTGAAAGCATCTGGCTGCACGAAAGCCTCGGATTTGAAAAAGTGTCTCATTTCCGCGAGGTAGGCCGTAAAATGGACGTCTGGATAGATGTCGGCGACTGGGAGTTGCTGCTGTGAAAGGCGGGAAGGAGCAGTGTTCCGGTATTTACGGATTTCATGTCCCGTCTGCTTTTGAACCTTGAAAGCTTTGAAGTTCGGAGGGAGAAAGTCAGGCTTTGAAGGGGAAAGTCGGGGTTTTTCGGGAGAAATAAAAAGTACCGGAACATTGCAAGCGAAACGGCGGACAACAGTCAAATGTTGTCCGCCGTTTGTTTGCGGGTATTTGCAGAAACCCTGTCCGCGAGGGAACGTGCCGCCCGGCCTTCGTCTCCGGCGGGATCGGGGTTTATTCCACAAACAGCACCAGCCCTTTCAGGTATTCGCCTTCGGGGTGG
>JAITQL010000077.1 GCA_031288935.1 Tannerella sp. | reverse complement strand
CACTTCGAAAGGGAAACCTTCCACTTCGAAGTGGAAGCCGTCCACTTCGAAAGGGAAGCCGGGCATTTCGAAGTGGAAACCAGTCCTTTTGAAGGGAGAAGCCGGTCTTTTGAGGAACGTGACCCGGTCAGCCACACGCTGCGCATCGAAGGCGAATACTTCGACGCCGTCACCGGCAAGTGCGGCCATTGCCCAAACAACCGCCCGTCCCCGCAAACATTGGAAGGGCGTTGCCCCGGCAAGCAATAGCACGGGGCAACGCCCTGTGACCCCGTCGCCGACCGCCACCGAAACCCTGAAAGGGCGCAAGCCCGGTTTCATAGCGGCTTCCGTCTTGCACACGCTTTTCAGGATTTCAGGATTCACAGGATTTTGTTGTTGTTCCTGACTTCGTCAATGCGACACCCAAAATCAAGTTAAGTCCACGAGATTTGAATATTTGCAATTCTCGGCGAGTTAAAACTGATTGCGACACCCAAGTGACGAAGTCGGGAGGATTTTGTTGTTGTTACTGTAATCCTGCAATCCTGTGAATCCTTTTAATCGTGTTCAAGACATGGCGGAACAACCCCCTGAATCCCCTGAAAGGGACTTCCGCCCGTGTCACGGCACATCCCGGCAGGGATGGCAGTTCGGCAGAAACCCGTTCTGCCGCCCCTCTTGCATCCCGTACGGGATGCAACCTCAATTTGCGTCGGCTGTTTCTACCGAACTCCCATTCCTCACGGAATGAAGGCGAGGCGGAATCCATCCAACCGTGTTGTAGAAACGTTGCGCGCAACGTCTCTACTGCGCACAACGTCTCCACGGAGGGACACGGTGAGCACACAGACGGGGCACGCCCCGTCTCTACCCGCGGCCGGCAAGCGGGTGA
Organism: Tannerella sp.; assembly: GCA_031288935.1. Classification (GTDB taxonomy): domain Bacteria; phylum Bacteroidota; class Bacteroidia; order Bacteroidales; family Tannerellaceae; genus Tannerella. The sequence continues at coordinate 2,653 of JAITQL010000077.1, read as the reverse complement.
ACGGATTCAAGGATTCAAAAATTCAAAAATTCGGGGAGGCTGTGCTTTATATACGGTAATCCTGAACCTTGAGGCTGTAAGTTATCCTGAAATGTTGTATATTTGCGCACGGTTAAAAAATAAAAGTAACATAGTTAATTCGTAAAAAACATGATGTATCGAGTTCTTTTTCTCTGTTTGTTTTCCGGCGCCGGGCTGTGTTTCGCCCAGTCGCCGACGCATCTTGCCACCGACTTGCTGGAGCATACCGACCGGGTGTTCCTCGACGGTTATCCGTCCGGTCTCTCGCTGGCGGAGTTGTCAACGGCGGTCGAACGCTGTCAAGTGGCGGAAATCCGCAATGATCGACCTTCCCTGAGCTGGGTGGTCAACAGCGACCGGCCGGATACGCGCCAGACGGCTTACCGCATCCTGGTCGCTTCCTCGCCGGATTTGCTGGCGAAAGACGAGGCCGATCTGTGGGACAGCGGTCGCACGGACAGCGACCGGTCTGTCGCCGTGCCCTTTGGCGGAAAGCCGCTGCAACCTGCCACCGCTTATTACTGGAAGGTGAAGACGTGGGACAGTCACGGCGTGGAAAGTCCCTATTCATACGTGCGCGGTTTCGTTACCGCCGACCGGCTGGACGGCGAGACCGCCCGCTATCCCCTGCAGGTGACGGACGAATATCCCGCCGGGATCACGCCTCTGGGCCGGGATCATCTGCTCGTCGACTTCGGGAAGGCCGCTTTCGGCCGGCTGAGGGTGACGCTGTCTTCCGCCGTTGAAACCGACACGGTCACCGTCCGGCTGGGCGAGACGCTCAGGGACGGACGGATCGACCGCACGCCCCCCGGCACCGTCCGCTATGCCGAATACCGCCTGCCGCTTTCGTCCGGCACGCACACGTATGCCGTCAAGATACCTCCCGACAGTCGGAATACGGATACCCGGATGAACGGCTTCGGCGGCACGCCGATTTTCATGCCGGACTATACGGGCGAGGTGTTGCCGTTCCGCTACTGCGAGATCGAAAACGGTCGGCCGGAACCGGGGCAAACGGTGCGTCAGACGGTACATTATCCGTTCGACGAAACGGCTGCCACGTTCCATTCCTCCGACACGGTATTGAATCAGGTGTGGGAACTGTGCAAGTATTCCGTTCGGGCGACGTCCTTTGCAGGCGTCTACGTCGACGGCGACCGCGAACGTATTCCCTACGAAGCCGATGCGCTGATCAATCAACTGTGCCACTACACCGCCGACCGCGAGTACTCGATTGCCCGCTACAGTCACGAATACCTGATCCGGCGTCCCACCTGGCCGACGGAATGGATTCTCCAGTCCGTGCTGATGGCCTGGACGGACTATCAGTATACCGGAGACCGGAGGTCGCTGCAACGCTTCTACGACGACCTGAAGGCCAAAAGCCTGCTCAGCCTGAAGGAAAGCAACGGCCTCATCAGCACCCGGACGGGTAAACTGACGCCCGCCGTCCTGCAGTCCATCCATTTCAGGGGCGATGCGATCAGCGACATTGTCGACTGGCCGCAGAAGGGCATCCTCGGACTGGGGAAGAACGAGCCGGGCGAATCGGACGGTTTTGTCTTCACGGATTACAACACCGCGGTCAACGCCTACCATTACGAAGCCCTGCGCCTGGTCGGCCTGATCGCGGGCACGCTGGGAAATACGGCCGATGAAACGCTGTATGCCGCGGAAGCCCGGCGCGTGAAGGAACAGATCAACCGCCTGCTGCTTGATCCGAAGAAAGGGTATTACGTCGACGGTGTCGGTACGGATCACAGTTCGTTGCACGCAAACATGTTTCCGCTGGCATTCGGAATTGTGCCCGCGAAACAGGTCGGAACGGTCACCGAATACGTGCGAACCCGCGGGCTGGCGTGCAGCGTCTACGGATCGCAGTTCCTGCTCGACGCCGTGTATAACGGGCACGATGCCGCCTACGGACTGAAACTGCTTGCCTCGACGGACGAACGCAGCTGGTACAACATGATCCGCGTCGGTTCCACCGTTTCGCTGGAAGCCTGGGACAACAGGTACAAGCCCAATCAGGACTGGAACCATATCTGGGGCGCGGCGGCGGGCAACCTGATAACGCGCAAGCTGATGGGCATTGAGCCGCTCGAGCCGGGTTTCGGAAAAATACGCATCAAGCCGCAGCCGGCCACGCTCCGGCAGGCCTCCATCAAGGCGCCTTCGATCCGGGGAGACATCCTGGTTTCGTTCGACAACCTGCCCGGCGAGAAGTTTACGCTGGAAGTGGACATTCCGGCCAATACCGCGGCGGAGGTCTGGCTGCCCCGGTCGTCGAAGAAATACCGGTTGACGGTGGACGGCGTACCGCAGAAGGGAACGGTCAACGGCGATTTTGTCGTTGTCGAAACCGGTTCGGGAAAGCGCGTGTTCGAAATTCAATAATCTTTTTGCGCTTTCGCCGGAATAAAAAAGTGTATGGAAAAGTTCGGGGTTCAAGGGTTCTCTCCTTGAATCCCGAACTTTTTCCTTGTACAAAACGATCCCGCGCGAAGCCGTAACACAGGAAATATGTCTGTCACAGGATTTGCAGAATGAACAGGGTTGAGATTTTGTGCTTTGTACATTCTGCCGGTTTCCCGAAGTGTTTTTCCGACCGATTTCATCCTTCGGGGAA
>JAITQL010000071.1 GCA_031288935.1 Tannerella sp. | reverse complement strand
TGAACCCGCGACCTCTTCCTTACCAAGGAAGTGCTCTACCCCTGAGCTACAACAGCAAAAAGAAAGGGAAAATTCCTGTTTTTCCAACTCCCTTTAGATGAGCGTCCGGACCGTTTTTTAATCCGAAGTTTTTTTGCTCCTTTTGGAGCGGAAGACGGGGCTCAAACCCGCGACCCTCAGCTTGGAAGGCTAATGCTCTATCGACTGAGCTACTTCCGCAAGCAGGTGGGCAGTGATGGATTCGAACCACCGAAGGCGTAAGCCAGCTGAGTTACAGTCAGCCCCATTTGGCCACTCTGGTAACTGCCCTTTCCAAAAGCGCTGCAAAGATACAATTACTTTTTCAATCTGCAAACAAAATCTGCCATTTTTATTGCAGTCACTGCCGCCTCGTCACCTTTGTTTCCATACCTGCCCCCGGCACGACTTTCCGCCTGTTGCAGCGTATCGGTCGTTAGCAGGCCAAAAACAAACGGAATGTCGTATTGCAGATTCAGGGAGGTAATGCCTTGCGTAACCCCGGAACAGACATAATCAAAATGCGGCGTGTCGCCCCGGATTACGCAGCCCAGTGCAATCACGACATTCAAGTCCTGGTGTTCGGCCAGCTGACGGGCGCCAAACGTCAGTTCAAAACTCCCCGGTACGTGTTCGACGCAGATGTTTTCCGGTTTCACGCCGTGGCGTTCCAGCGTATTGCAGGCTCCTTCCAGCAATTTTTCGGTGATTGCCTGATTCCATTCCGAAGCAACGATTCCCACACGCATGAAAGATGCGTCGGGAACACGGTCTGTATTGTACTCGGACAAATTCTGATATGCGGTTGCCATGAATGTTTATTTCCCGGACAGGATTTCAGCGCGAGTGATATACTTGTCTATATCCATTGCCTCCATCGACCGGTTGTATTTCTCCTTGATGTCCGTATAAACCTTGATAGCCTCCTTGTATTGTTTCAGGCTTTCGTAGGCGATACCGGCTTTTTTAAGATAAACCGGACTGATGATCTCGTTATTCGCCTTGGCTGCCGCCCGCTCGAAGTAACCGACGCCTTCCTTGGTCTCGCCGATGGTTACATAGCAATCGCCAATCAGGCCGATCAGGGCAGGCGCAATCTGTGTATCGTTGCCGCTGAAGGCTTTCAGCCGTTTGATGGCCGTTTGCGGATCGCCCAGCTTGTAATAGCAGATACCGGCATACGCCCTGGCCAGATTCCCGGCTTTGGTAGAACCGTACCGGTCTATAATCGCTTCAAAGCCTTCATAGTCGATGTCGTTTCCATGCAGAGCCAGGGCAAAGGAATCCCGTTCAAAATACTGTTCTCCCTTGTAAATGGCCAGTGTGGCCTTTTCAGTCCGCGGCGTGGCGTATCCGTAATGGTAAGCCAGGATCAGGCCGATGATGACGGCAACCGAGGCCAGCCCGTAGAGCAGCCACTTTTTGTTTTTTTCGATAAATTGCTCCGAACGTGAAAGAATTTCATCTACTTCCAGTTCCTTCTCGTTTTCTTTTTTCTTACTTGTCATACGATGGTTATTGATATAATTTTTAATGCTCGTGATTCAGAGCGCAAAATTAGTTTTTTTGCGCAAATAATCGGATGTTCAAAGGATATTTTTTATTTTTGTGCTCTCATCGGCCAGGTCGCTTTTCTCCTGGTTCGCTTATTCAAATATATGATATTAAATAAATTATCGGTCTTAAATTACAAGAATATCCTGCAGGCGGAAATTCATTGTTCGTCCAAGATGAACTGCTTTTTCGGGAACAACGGGATGGGGAAGACGAATTTACTGGATGCCGTCTACTACCTTTCGTTCTGCAAAAGTCATATTCATACGCCGGAAGGACAGCTGATCCATCAGAAGGAAGAATTGTGCGTGCTTCAGGGCGTGTATGACTACGACGGCAACGGAGAGGAGATTTTCTGCGCCCTGCGCCGCGGCCAGCGCAAACAGTTCAAGCGCAATCTGAAGGCGTACGACAAACTGTCGGAGCACATCGGATTACTGCCGCTGGTCATTGTCTCGCCGGCCGATTCGGAACTGATCCGGGGCGGAAGCGAGGAACGGCGCCGGCTGCTGGACATCCTGATCTCGCAGCAGGACAAGTCGTACCTTCATGCGCTGATACAGTACAACAAAACGCTGATGCAACGAAACGTCCTGCTCAGGAACCAGTGTCAAGACCGTGCCCTGTACGAAGTGCTGGAGATGCAGCTGGCCATGCACGGACAGGTGATTTTTGAAAAGCGCAGTCGCATGGTGGATACCTTTATTCCGCTTTTCAACGAATATTACCGGACGATCTGCCAGTCGACCGAGACCGTCGGCTTGCAGTATCTCTCGCAACTCCGCGAGGTGCGGCTGGAGGAGAAATTGGCGGCGAACCGCGAACGGGAGTGTATCGTTGGATATACCCTGACCGGCATCCATAAAGACGACATGGAAATGACGCTCGACGAGCGGCTGATTCGACACAGCGGCTCGCAGGGACAGAACAAGTCGTTTCTCATTGCACTCAAACTGGCGCAATTCACCTTGCTGGCGACGCAGGGAGGAACCAAACCCATACTCCTGCTCGACGACATTTTCGACAAACTGGATGCCGAGCGTGTGGAGCAGATTATCCAGCTGGTGAGCGGCAGCCGTTTCGGACAGATCTTTGTCACGGACACCAACCGCAAATACCTTGACCGCATACTGGCCGGGATCAGTCAGGACTACACGCTGTTTAAAGTAGACAAGGGCGAAGTCTTGCCGATGGAGGGAGACGGGAAATGAGACGGACAAAAGCCGAGAGCATCGGCGAGATCTTGCAGCATTTCTACGAAGAAAATCCGCAGCTCAGGAAAAAGCTGCTGGAAACCCGCGTCCTGCGTGCATGGAATGAAGTGTTGGGCAATCTGGTGACGCAATCCACGCGGAACTTGTATGTGAAAAATCGGATTTTGTATGCCTCGGTTGATTCGTCGGTATTGCGAAACGAGTTAATGCTTAATCGCGAAGATATTGTCAGGCGGATGAATGAATATGCCGGAGCGGAGGTCATTCGCGACGTCGTCATCCGCTAAACGCGGAACGGTGTGGCAAGACCGAGCGTTTCTTCTTCGGTAACGACCCAGGTCATTTTCCGGTCGTGGCCGTCGACCGGAATACGGTCAAAAAGCTGAAATTGAAAACAAACACCGACGGCGGGCGCCGGGTGGGCGGACAGAAAGCGGTCGTAATAGCCCTTTCCCCTTCCCAGCCGGTTCCGTTGACGGTCGAATGCCATGCCGGGCACGATGATTACTGCCGGCTCCGCCGGGAGTTCCTCGCGCAGGCGGATCGGCTCCATGATATGAAAGGCGCCTTCGCGGAGAGCGTTTTTCCCTTCGTAAGGCAGGAACGTCATGACATCGCCGTTGACCGCGGGCAGAAGAATCTGCTTGTCACGATACCACTTTTCAAGAAATCCGGCCGTTTGCACCTCGTCCGGCAGCGCATGATAGCAGGCAATGCAACGCGCCTGCCGGAAGAGGGGCAGGCGTTCGACGCGACGCCAAATCCGCATCGAATGCCGGCGCAGCACGTCGTCCGCACAGGTTTGTTTCCGGGCGGCCATTTCACTCCGCCATGCGGCCTTGCTCTCGCCAAGTTCCATGCGCCGGATTCAGGATTCCGGCAACAGGTTGCCGTTGCGGATGAGCTGTAACGCCCGGTTGATGGTTACGTCGTCCTTCTGGTAGACCGGATAAAAACCGGCCGAATCGAAGAAATTACGGATGATATAGGCATACAGCGAGGTCTCTATCAGATTTCGGGAAACCTGAATCAGCGTCGGACGCTTCTTGATCCCTTTGGCTTCCGCAAAATCGGTAAACTCCGTCAGGAGCGACTGCTGTTTGAGGTAGGAATGCAACTCTTCGCCGGACTTGAATGCCCCCAGTCTGGCATGATTGCGTTCGGAATATTCCAGCACGAACTGATAGAGCGTACCGCTGTTCACCACGGCATCGAAATAGGAGGTGACATGGCTCGTATCAAGCGGGATAAAGACGTCGGGCATAATGCCGCCGCCGCCATAGACCGTTCGCCCGCCGAGCGTCGTATACATCAGCGATTCATCCATCTTGATGCTGTCCGCCATGTAAAACTCGCCGTGCCGGTAGCGGATGTTCAGGTCTTCGTCATACTCTTCGGACTTTCCCATTTCGTAGGTTTTCTGGATGCAGCGTCCGGAAGGCGTGTAATAGCGTTGGACGGTCAGGCGGAGTTCGGAGCCGTCGTCCAGCGGGATGGGCGCCTGCACCAGGCCTTTTCCATACGTCCGGCGGCCGATGATCAAGCCCCGGTCGTTGTCCTGGATGGCGCCGGCAAAGATTTCGCTCGCCGAGCCGGAAAGTTCATCCACCAGCACGGCTATCGGCGTATCCTGGCACGACCCCGTGCCGTCGGCAAAAAAGTTCTGTCGCTTGTAGGCCTTCCCTTCCGTATAGACAATCGGGCGGTTGGGAGGCATGAACTCGTTGATCACGCGGATGGCGGCATCGAGATACCCGCCCCGGTTGCCGCGCAGGTCGACGATGAAACTGCTGCACCCTTCCTTCCCGAGCTTGGCCAGCGAGGTGATGAACTCGTTGTACGTCGTTCGCGCAAAGCTGTTCACCTTGATGTATCCGACCTCTCCCATCGCATACGCAACGTCGATGGAATAGTTCGGCACGTCGCCGCGCGTGACCTCGAAGTAGATCAGTTCGGACGCCCCTCCGCGCCGGATACCCAGTTTCACCCTGCTGTTCTTGGAACCTCGCAGCGTCCGCATGATCTGCATCTGGCCGATGTTCTTGCCGGCATAGACCGAATCGTCGATCATGATGATCCGGTCAAACGGCAGGATGCCGGCCTTTTCCGCCGGGCCGCCGGAGATGACGCTCGTCACGAGGATGGTATCCGCAGGCGTGGTGAACGACACGCCGATCCCGCTGAAAGAGCCTTCGAGGTCGTCTATGACCACCTGCAATTCCTCCGCCGGAATCAGTTTGGAATGGGGATCCAGCTCGCTGACCAGCTTCATGGCCGTCGTTTCGATCAGCTGCCGGACGTTGACCGTATCCACATACTGCCGGTCGATGATACTCAGGATGGCGTCGATCTTGTTGCCTGCATACTGCTGGTGTTTCCGCGACAAGTGGATGCCGACGAAGTAGCCGCACAGCAGACTGGCGATCACTGCGACTGCAATCGGTACAAACGAATTGGACCTGTTATTTCTATGCGTATTCATATTCTTATCTTGTTATATCTATAAAATCAACCAAAATTCCGGCGCGCAAAAGCAGCCGGCAACCCTCTTCGGTATGGTACTTTTCGGAATACACCACCCGCACGATACCGGCCTGGATAATCAGTTTGGCACATTCGATACAGGGCGACGAGGTGATGTAGATGGTTGCCCCGTTGCTGCTGTTGAACGACGCCGCTACCTTCGTAATGGCATTCGCTTCGGCGTGCAGCACGTAGGGCTTGGTGACATTGTTTTCATCCTCGCACACATTTTCAAAGCCCGAAGGCGTTCCGTTATATCCGTCCGAAATGATCATCTGGTTTTTTACGATCAGGGCGCCTACCTGACGGCGCTTGCAATACGAATTTTCCGCCCAGATCCGTGCCATCCGCAAATACCTTTTATCCGTGTCTAACTGTTTGTCCTCTCTGCTTGCCATCCTGCCTTTCCGCCTTTCCACCGGTTTCTTGCATACCTCAAAATTGAAGTGACAAAGGTAATTATATTTTGGATACGCCGGTACACTTTCCAAACAATTCGTTGCAGGCCGGGAATACCGGAGATTCAAAGATTCAAAGATTCAAAAATTCAAGGTAAACGCAGCTTTCGCGGATGAAAATCCCCGCCAAACTGCATGGGGCGGATCTTTTTTTTCTTTTTTTTTGGCCGTTCCCAAAAACCCTTTACCTTTGCCGCCATTACAATTACATGTTTATGAAACGATACGCCGTATTTGGAAAAGACACCGCTCTGTCCCTTAAAAAGAGAGGTGACAGGTTAGCGGGAGGAGGGGGGGTATCTTAACTGTCTACTCGCCGATGGCGATGCACACACTCCGTTTACCCGCCGAATATTCATTTCTCAACCTTTCTTCCACGGAAGAAAACTCCGTCGACCGTCCGGGATACTTTCCGCAGCCGCGGAAAGCTTCAAAAACCGTCCGGGATATTTTCCGCAGCCGCGGAAAGCTTCAAAAATCATTCGGGACG
>JAITQL010000054.1 GCA_031288935.1 Tannerella sp. | reverse complement strand
GAAAATGCCCAGATGAAATTTTCAGAAACGTATTTTCGGGTGAAAATGCTCTCATAAAAATTTTAGAATCATGTTTTCGGGTGAAAATGCTCTCCTAAAAATTTTAGAAGCGTGTTTTCGGATGAAAATGCTCTCCTAAAAATTTTAGAAGCGTGTTTTTCGGATGAAGAAGTATCTAATCGAGGAGTAATCATAATTCTTACTTCTTAATTCTTAATTCTTCATTCTCCAGAAGCGTGTTTTTCGGATGAAGAAGTATCTAATCGAGGGGTAATCATAATTCTTACTTCTTCATTCTTAATTCTTCATTCTCCAAAGGAGTAATCATAATTCTTAACGCTTCATTCTTACTTCTTCATTCAAACACGGAGGATGCAAATTGAATTTTTGAATCTTTGAATTTTTGAATCTTTGAATTTTAACCTGTATGAAAGGAATGATTTATCGAGTATTGTTTGCGGTGGCTGTCATGCTGCCGTTCAGTTGCGGCAGGGCGCCGCAAGCGGAGCCGGATCCGCAGATATTCAAGGCGCCTCCGGCGCAGTACGGTGTTCATGCGTGGTGGCACTGGATAGACGGCGCCGTCACGCGCGAGGGCATCACGAAAGACCTGGAGGCCATGGCGGAGCAGGGCATTACGGAGGCGGTTGTTTTCAGCCTCAGCCTGTACGAGGCCTGGCACGCCGTGAATCCCGTCTACCGGCGTGCCGGGGCGGAACATCCGGTCGTGTTCGGATCGGAAGAATGGTACGGGATGCTACGCTGGGCGCTGTCCGAAGCCGGCCGCCTGGGGATGAAGCTCGGCGTGCACAACTGCGACGGCTGGAGCACGACGGCCGGGCCGTGGATTACGCCGGAGCTGTCGATGAAGAAAATCACCTGGAGCGCGCTGACGCTTCCGGGCGGTACGGAGGCCGACCTGCTGCTGCCGGCGCCGGAGGCCGCGATGGGCTTTTATCGCGACGTGGCCGTGATTGCCTGCAAAACCGGCGACCGATGCATCCGCACGGAAGACATCGCAGACCTTACCGGCCGGATGGACGCGCAGGGGCGTCTGAAGTGGAACGTGCCGGAGGGAAACTGGAAGGTCATCCGCTTCGGGTACACGACGACCGGCGAGACCAACCATCCGGCCAGCGATGCCGGTCGCGGACTGGAATGCGACAAGATGGACACGGTTGCCCTGAAGCTGCACTTCGAGCAGTTTCCGGCGAAGGTCGTCCGCGTGGCCGGCGAATTTCCCGGCACGCTCGACTACCTCTTCGTCGACAGCTGGGAATGTGCCTTCCAGACCTGGACGGGGGGCTTCGAGGACGTCTTCCGGCAGCAGCGCGGATACAGCATGATCCCCTATCTGGCCGTCCTGTGCGGCGACACGGTGGAGAGCCGGCAGGCAACGGAGGGCTTCCTGCACGATTACCGGCAAACCCTGGCCGCGCTGGTCGGGGAACGGTACTACGCCTTTTACCGCCGGCTGTGCGACCGCCACCGCGTCCGCTTCATGGCCGAAGCCATCTATGGCGGCGAGGCCTATCCGCCGCTGGACGTGCTCAAGAGCAATACCTGTTCCGTGCATCCAATGACGGAGTTTTGGGCGCAGAGCCGCCGCGAAACGCAGATCGTCTATCATCCTTCCGACGCTTCGTCCCGAAGCCTGCCCTTCCATTCCGGCGCCGTCTACGGCAACCGCCTCCTCTCCGCCGAAGCCTTTACCGGCTTCGCCCGCTACCTGGAAACGCCCTGGATGCTGAAATCCATCGGCGACCGCGCCCTGTGCGGCGGCATCAACCAACTGGTTCTGCACAGCTACGTGCATCAGCCCGACGAACGGAAACCCGGACTGACGCTCGGCGAATACGGACTGGCCTTCAACCGCCACGTCCCCTGGTTCAGGGATGCGCACGCCTGGACAGCTTACCTGAGACGCTGCCAGTACGTATTGCAGGAAAGCGACCCCTTTGCCGAGGTGCTGCAATGGCTGGGCGACGGCGCATACCAGCAGGCGCCGGCGACGGAGATGGATCAAACGGCGACCGGTATCCCCTACCATCTTTGCAATACGGACATTCTGCTGCATCACGCCAGGGTGTGCAACGGGCGCATCCTGCTGGACAACGGACAATCCTACAAACTGCTGATCCTTCCCGACGACGACCGGATCGCGCCGGAAAGCCTGCTCTGCATCGAACGGCTGGTTCGGGAGGGGGCGACCGTCTACGGCCGGAAACCGTCGCAGCCCCGTTCGCTGCCGAACGGCGAACAGTCCGCGGCACGGATACGGGAGGCGGCAGACCGTATCTGGGGCGATGCCCTGTCCGGCATCCATTCCTGCGGCAAGGGAAAGGCGATTACGGGACTGTCGCTTTCGCAGGCGCTGGAAGCGGCGGGCGTGAAACCCGACTTCAAACAGACGGCCGGAACGGGAACGGCCGGACTGCTGTATTTCCACAAGACGACCGCCACGAAGCAGCTCTTTTTCGTCGTCAATCAGGAAGACCGGGAGGCGGACGCGGAGTGTGACTTCCGGGTCGCCGGCGCCGGCGTGCAGATATGGGATCCGGAAACCGGCGACGTGCGGACGGCCGGCATCCACGCCGAAGAGGAGGGGTATACAAAGGTGCCGCTTCATCTCGGCAGGCGGCAAGCGCTCTTTGTCGTTTTCTCCGGCCGGCCGGAACCGCATGTGACCAAGGCCGTGCGGGACGGGAAACCATGCTTTCCGCAAACGGACGGCGCCGGCGGACATCTGCCGGACGTTGTGCGGAAAGACGGGCGGCTGACCGTGACGGCGGACGAAGCCGGTACGTACGAACTGACGGCGGACAACGGCGACGTATTCACCGTCCGCACGGCCGGCCGGCAGTCCCTGCCTCTCGCGGAGGTTGCAATAACCGTGCGGATGGACACGCTGTCCGTTGACCTGCCGGCAGACCGTCTGGAATGGCTCAGCCGCCACGCAGACCCGCGCGTGCGGTATTTTTCGGGCACGGCGCGTTACACCGTGACATTCAAACTGCCGGAGGAGAACCGTCTCCCGTGCAGTCTTGACATCGGCGACTTTTCGGCCACCTGCGCCGTAACATTAAACGGGTATTCGCTGGGTACGCTCGTCTTTCCCGGTCGCCGGCTGGCCGTCGACCCGCGCCTGCTGCAAGCGGAAAACGTACTGACGCTCGACGTCAGCAGCAACTGGCGCAACCGTCTGACGGGCGCAGCGCTGTCCGGCGACGCCGGCGACCTGTACACCACCGCCGCCGGCACGTTGCCCGACGGGGATACGCCTCCGGAAAATACCGGCATCAACGGGCAGATACGCCTGCTGATATCGCCTCCGGCAGAACGGGATCGCTGACAGGCGTATCGCTACGCCCGTCCGTCATTTGTATTGCGGGAAATTCACCGGAGCGTGTCGCCGTAAACCGATTTGATTTGGCGTTTCACTTCCGCAACGGCCGTTGCAGCCTGTTCGTCCATGTCCGTCCAGCTGCATTCGATGGAAAGGCGCCCCGGGTAATTGATTTGCTTCAGGGCGCGGAAGTAGGGTGTGAAATCGTCGCCGTGAACGCCGGGCGCCGCCCGTCCGTCCTTCTCGGCGATGTGGCAGTGGTGCAGTGCAGCGCCGGCCTCGACAAGGGCCTGCGCGTCTTCACCCATACAGGCCATGTGGTAGAAGTCGGCCAGCGCCTGCAAGTTGGGATGATGCACGGCGCGTACGATTTCCAGGGCTTCGCGCACCGTATGGATGAAATTGGTTTCCTCCATCCGCAACGGCTCGATCACGACTACGACACCGTACTTTCCGCCCAGCAGCGCGATCCGGCGGCACAGCTCCGTAAACTGTGCAACCGCCTCTGCGCGGTCGAAGCCGTCCGGCACACGGCGCGATCCGCCGCTGCCCAGCACAAAGATTTCCGTACCGGTCTGTTGAGCGCGCCGCATCGCCGCCTCCACGTAACGGAGCGTCGCCTCAAGGTCAACCTCCGGCCCGGTCAATCGCATATCGCCCGGGAAAAAAAGATTTCCGGTAGAGAGGGGCAAAACGCAGGCCAGAGCCTCTTTCCGGTTCGAGACAAACGCCGAGTCGGGTTGTTCGGGAACAAAAAACTCTCGGATACCGATTTCCAGGTAACTGCATCCGGCGCTTTTCAATATCGCGTCATGCGCTATCGAGGTGCAGATACCGATTCGCTCGCTTAAATCCTGCGCGGAAAGCGGCAGCAAAGCGAACACAAAAAATAAAACGGGAAGATATATTTTTTTCATACGACATACCACTTGCGGAATTGAAAATGCCGTTTCTTAACAGGCTGTTCCCGGCTATTTACTTGATTTCCCATACTTCGCCGCTCAAAAGCAATTCGCGCAGTTTGCGGATCGGTTTTCGGGTCTGTACTTCGCTGATTTGCCGTGCTACGGATTCGTCGTAGGTGGGCGCTTCAACGTCGCGGATGACGCCCATTGCCACCGGAAGATCGTCTCTCATCATGGCCAGCATCATGTGCAGTGTCATATTTTTTTCGTGCACGTCGTGCACCAGCACATCCTCCAGTGTATAGCCCTCTTCGCCGACGGTCACGGCCTTCAACTTCAATCCGTCCAGGACAAGACCTTTCTCGCGGTTCTGTCCGAACAGCATTTTCTCGCCATGCCGGAGCAAGATGGTTTTCTCGGCACGGAAGGTCTTGTCGGAAATGACCTTGTGGATGCCGTCATTAAAAATCACACAATTGTCGAGCACTTCCACTACCGACGCTCCTTTATGCCGCGCGGCGGCGACAAAGACCTCGACCTGGGTCGTCAGATCCATGTCAATAGTCCGTGCAAAGAACCGGCCACGGGCGCCCAGGGTCAATTCTGCCGGAATAAACGGGTCTTCCACCGTACCGAAGGGCGAGCTTTTCGAAACGAATCCGCGGTCGGAGGTGGGGGAATACTGGCCTTTGGTCAAACCGTAGATTTTATTGTTCACCAGAATGATGTTCAGGTCGATGTTGCGCCGCACGGCATGGATGAAGTGATTGCCGCCAATGGCCAGACAGTCGCCGTCGCCTGTAACCAGCCAGACGCTCAGGTCAGGCCGTGCGGTTTTCACGCCGGTGGCGATGGCGGCTCCGCGCCCGTGAATGGTGTGAAACCCGTAGGTGTTCATGTAATAAGGCAGGCGCGAGGAACATCCGATACCGGAAATCACCGCCATTCGGTGCGGCGGGATGTTCAGTTCGGCCATAGCCTTGTGCAGGCAGTTGAGGGTGGCGTAGTCGCCACAACCGGGACACCAGCGTACATACTGGTCGCTTTTATAATCCTGGGGTGTATAGTTGACTTCTGTATTCATTGTTCAAGCCTCCATTATTTTTGTAAATTCTTCTACTAAACGGGATACGATAAAGGGTTGCCCCTTGACACGGTTGAACGTGCAGGGATGGAACCCGTCGATTTTACTGCGCAGGTAATTGGCAAACTGCCCGTTGTTTTGTTCCGCCACAACCACTTTTTCATACCGGAGAAACACCTCTGCCGTGTTTTTCGGCAGGGGATGGATAAAGCGGAAGATGGCCACAGCCACTTTTTTGCCTTGCTGCTGCATGATCTCCGCCGTTTCGTAGAGATGGCCGCAGGTACCTCCCCATCCGACAATCAGCAGATCGGCGTTTTCGTCGCCCGTCACTTCCAGTTCGGGGATACAGTCGGCGATCCTGTCGATTTTTGCCTGCCGTGTGGCGACCATTTTCTGGTGATTGTCCGGGTCGGTGGAAATAGCGCTGGTATGATAGTCTTTTTCCAGACCGCCGATGCGATGGGCAAACCCCTCGTCGCCGGGTATCGCCCAGTATCTGACAAAGCTTTCGGGATCGCGGTGATAGGCTTTCCAGGGGGCTTCGTTCCTGTAGTTGGAGACGTAATTGGGCCGGATATCCGGATAGGTCTCCAGGTCGGGAATCCGCCAGGCGGCCGCGCCGTTGGCCACAAATCCGTCGGTCAGGAGGATGACGGGCGTCATGTGTTCGAGCGCCAGTTTACCGGCCCAGAAAGCCGTCTCGAAACAGTCTGTGGGCGTAGTGGCAGCCAGTACGACGACCGGGCTTTCGCCGTTGCGTCCGTAGAGCGCCTGCATCAGGTCGGTTTGTTCGCTTTTCGTCGGCATGCCGGTAGACGGGCCTCCGCGCTGTACATCGACCACCACCAGGGGCAACTCGGCGATGACCGCCAGTCCGATGGCTTCGCTTTTGAGCGCCAGTCCGGGGCCGGAGGTAGAGGTGGCGCCCAGGCAACCGGCAAAACTGGCGCCAATGGCCGTACAGATGCCGGCGATTTCGTCTTCGGCCTGCATGGTGATCACGCCCAGTTCCTTTCGTTTAGCCAACTCTTGCAGGATGTCCGTAGCCGGCGTAATGGGATAGCTGCCGAGGAACAGTTTGAGTCCGGCTTTCTCGGCGGCGGCAATCAGGCCGTAAGCCGTTGCGGTATTCCCGTTTACCTCGGTGTAAAAGCCCGGCCGGATGGACGTGCTCTCGATGCGATAGGTGGAGACGGAAGCGTGGGTATTGCCGCCATAGTTGTAGCCGTCGGTCAGGGCTTTGATATTTGCCTGTGCGATGGACGGTTTTTTGGCAAATTTGTTTTGCAGCATGTGCATGGCGCTGTCGAGCGGCCGGTCGAACAGCCAGCACACCAGTCCCAGCGTGAACATGTTCTTGCAGCGCAGGGCGGATTTGTTATCCAGCCCGAACTCCGTCAATCCGTCGCGTACCATCGTCGAGATGGGCGCGGAGAGAATCTGCCGGTTCGTCAAGCCCAGTTCCTTGAACGGGTCGTCGGTTGTAAACTGCGCTTTTTCGAGGTCTTTCGTCAGGAAAGAGTCCGTATCAATGATAATGATCGCGTTGGGTTTAAGTCGTTTTGCATTTACTTTCAGCGCGGCCGGATTCATGGCCACGAGCACGTCGGCCTTGTCGCCCGGCGTATAAATTTTCTTTGCACCCAGATGCACCTGAAATCCGGAAATCCCGCTGAGCGATCCCTGCGGTGCGCGTACTTCGGCCGGATAGTCGGGAAAAGTGGAAATATCATTCCCGAAGATGGCGGAAAGATTCGAGAAAATAGTTCCGGTCAACTGCATGCCATCGCCGCTATCTCCTGAAAAACGAATCACTACCTGATCCAATGCGGTTACTTTTGTTTTTTCTGCCATTTTACTCAATTATTTTTTATTAGCAGTGCAAAAGTATTCATTTCCATCTGAAGAAAAACGGGATTTGATTTTTTTATGAGAATAAAATTTCGCCGAGACGCCCTGCCAAAGTGTTCACATCCGTTTGGGAATCCATCATTTCGGCATTGAGGACGATTTGAGCCTGTTCGTAATACGGAGTGCGTTCGGCCAGCGATTTTTCGACGAACTGTTTCAGCCCGTCACCCGAACGGTTCTTCAGCAGAGGGCGCGTTCCCTTGTGCGGCTCGATGCGTTTCACCAGTTCACCGACGGGCAGTTTCAAGTAAACCGTCGTTCCCGCGCTGTTCATAAGCGCCATGTTTCCGTGAAAGCAAGGCGTCCCGCCGCCGGTCGAAATAACGACGTCGTCAAAACCGGCTACCTCGCAAAGAACTTTCCGCTCTATTTCACGAAAACCGTTTTCGCCTCTTTCTTCAAAGAGTTGAGGGATTGTTCGGAGATAACACTCTTCGATAAACTGATCCAGATCAATGAACGAAAGATTTGTTTGTTCCGAAAGCACTTTGCCGAGGGTCGTCTTTCCGGCGCACATGTAACCGACCAAGAAAATACGCTGCATCTGTCCTGTCATTTTTTATGCGGACAAAAGTAATCATTTTTCTCCATTGCCAAATCCCACGGATCCTACTTTTAAGAATCCAACGGTTTTATCGTCATCGGTGTTGCAAATGATTGATTTTTGCTCATTCATGATTTGTTTCTTTTAATCGCCCGTTGTCGTCTTCTATTATCATTACCGGGGGCAATTCGGGACTGGGTTACCAGTGCGCGAAGCACATTGCGTTGAAAAGCGTAGATAATTGCGTAGTTATCGCGAGCCGGAACAGGGAAAAATCGGAACTGGCGGCAAAGGAGTTGTCAAACCGTTATCTGCATTTTAGCTCTGCTGTGCAGTCATGATTTCTGCCGCAGGACAAACGTATCTTCCGTTCGGGCAAATGTTAAATCCATTCGACCGAATGAGTCTTCCATTCGACCGAATGGGTTTTTCATTCGACCGAATGAGTTTTCCATTCGACCGAATGGGTTTTTCATTCGACCGAATGAGTTTTTCATTCGACCGAATGAGTCTTTCATTCGACCGAATGAGTCTTCCATTCGACCGGATGAGTTTTCCATTCGCACGGATGAATCTTTCATCCGTGCGGACGGATATGCTGTCACTTCATCTCTGCCTGCTCCGGCTCTGTCTGTTTTCATCGAGAGCCGTACTGCGCTCCGAACGAAAGTGTGTTTGGCGCGATTCCTGCCGCCGTTTTTTCCCAAATCGGCATAAATGTATTACATTTGCGTCTGTTTCCAATGTCTCAAAACTAATTCCGATCAATCAAATGCGAAACCTCTTTTTTCTCTGGCTGAGTTTGTCAGCTTCGCTGGCCGCGCAGAATCCGGTCGACTGGGTGGACTTGTTTATCGCTACGGCGGGCGACCACGGGCAAAACGACCCTTCTGCCACCGTTCCGTACGGAATGGTGAAGGTGTCGCCCGATACCGATCCGGCCAATCACGGCGGGTATGATTATGAAAGTACCCGTCTGGCGGGCTTTTCGGTGAATCGGGTGTGCGGAACGGGCTGTTCGGGTGCGGGCGGTCATCTGCGCATACTGCCCCGTACGGGCGATGCCGCCTCCTATGTCTTCCTTCACAAGGGGACGGAAGAGGCAAGGCCCGGTTATTATGCGGTTGAACTGTCGAACGGCGTGCGCGTCGAGTTGACGGCTACCAACAATCTGGCGGTCGAACGGTACTATTTCGGCAAAAACGAATCGTTTGTCCTGGAACTTAATCCCCGTTCTTCCTTTTCGGAACTGATCAAGAGCGATTGCAAGCCGCTTCCGCCGAAAGCGCTTTGCGGCGAGTACCAGGCTAAAAACAACTGCGACCTGGGGCGTTACATTCAGTATTACTACCTGGAAAGCAGTCAGCCGTTCGAGGTTGGCGGGAAAGACAGGGTGGAGATGAAATTCGTGAAGAAAGACGCCCCGTTTGTAGAAGTCCGCATCGCTCTTTCCGGCATTGACAGTGCGACCGCCCGGAAGGAGTGTGAATCGCAGGCCGGCCTGACGTTCGAGGCGATCCGAACCGAAGCGGCCGGAAAGTGGGCGGCCAAACTGAACCGGATCACTCTTCGGGGCGCGTCGGAGGGCGAGTTGAAGATGTTTTATACCTCCTTCTACCGCACGTTCCTGTCGCCGGTGAACGTAACTTCCGGACAGGGCGAGTATCGCGACACGAAAGGGGCGCTCCGGAAGGCCGACGGATTTACGTATATGAGTTCCTGGTCGCTGTGGGATACGTACCGCACCAAATTTCCCCTGCTCTCGCTGATGGATGCCGCTGCGTACGCCGATATTTGCCGTTCGCTGACGGAAGTGTACCGCAGCGGCAGAGATCCTTCGGCCTCGGAGTACGAATCGACGCCCACCTGCCGCAACGAGCATTCCCTCATCCTCTTGCTGGATGCGTATCGCAAGGGCTTCAGGGGGTTCGATCTCCACTCCGTTTACGGTCAAATGGAACAGGAAGCGGCCGCCCTGCCCATGCAGTCGCCGGATCAGTTTCTCGAATCGGCGTATGACCTCTGGGCGCTGGCGCATATCTCGAAAGAGCTGAAGAAGACGGAGAAACATGCGTACTACAAGGCAAAGTCCGATTCGGTCTGGCGCAGCAAGTGGATCGAAAAGTTCCGCGACATCGACGAGGCCACGTTCGACGTCATGCACGGCGACGGCCTTTACGAGGGAACGCTCTGGCAATATCGCTGGGCGATCCCCTTTGCCATCGAAGAGGCGGCGGAACTTGCGGGCGGACAGGAAAAACTGGCCGATGAACTGTCGCAATTCTTTTCCCGTCATTTATACAATCACGGCAACCAGCCGGACATTCATGCCGCGTTACTGTTCAACCGCCTGGCGCGTCCCGACCTGGCGCAGCAGTGGGTGACGGCCATTCTTACGGAATCCATGATCCATCCTTACGGCACGCACAACAAGTTCCCGACGCCGTTTGCCGGCAAGACGTACCGGCCGCTTCCCGACGGATTTATTCCGGAAATGGACGACGACGATGCGACCATGTCGGCCTGGTACGTATGGACGGCGATGGGCTTGTATCCGCTGGTCGTGGGCGAGCCGTACTATGAAATTGTCCGCCCGCTGTTCGACGAAATCACCCTGAAGCTGGACGGCGGAAAGGTCTTTACCATTCGCAACAAATCTTCGGAAACCGTTCGGAAGATTACGCTGAACGGGAAAACCATTCATGATTTCCGCATCCGCCATCAGGACATCTGCGCCGGCGGCACGCTCGAGATTTTTTGACCGCGTTTTTACATTGTGTTTTTAATAGATTACAGACTATGAACAAGAAGAAAATGATGATTGGAGGGTTTCTTTTGGGAAACCTGTTTGCGATGGCGGCGCAGCAAAAGCCGGCGCCTGCAAAAACCTGGAACCTGCGCGACCATGTCCCCCGGCAGGAAGTGATTATCAACGTACACCGCGGCGCCGGCGTGCTGGCGCCCGAAAGCTCGATCGAAGCGTTTGAAATTGCGTGGGGACTGAACGCCATTCCCGAAGCCGATGTCCGTACCACCCGCGACGGCGTGATCGTATCGTTCCACGACGGCGACTTTGCGCGTATCTTGCCCCATGCCTCCGAAGAGATGAAAAAGAAGGGCATACGGGACTTGACCTGCGAAGAGGTAATGACACTGGACATTGGCGCCTGGAAGGGCGCTCCGTTTGCGGGACAGCGCGTGCTGACCCTGTCGGCCATTGTCGGGACGCTGAAGGCCTATCCCGAACGGCGGGTGTATATTGATATTAAAAACGTCGATTTCGAACAGTTAGCCCGCGAAACGGAAGGCGTGCATCCGCAACTGATCGTCGCCAGTACGAATTACGACGAACTGAAACGCTGGAAAGAAGTCGCTCCCCGCTCCTTCACGCTTCACTGGATGGGCGGCAGCGAAGCCGAACTGTCCGAACGGCTGGACAGGCTGGAGAAAGAACGGTTTCGCGCCATCGACCAGTTGCAAATCCACGTGCGCGTCGGGAAGGACGGCGCTTTTTCGCCCGGCGGGGACTTTTTGCTCCGTACGGGCGAGCGGCTGCGGAAACATGACGTCCATTACCAGGTATTCCCCTGGGAATGTAACGATGCAACGGTGTTTCAGCGATTGATGGATTTGGGCGTCGCCGGTTTGGCGACAGACTATCCCGACGTGACCGTACAGGCCGTCACCGATTATTATGCACGATGAGCGCGCCGCCTGAAACCGGGAGGGCGTCGAAACTTTCAAAATAAATCAAACGCTTCAGCACATGGACACTTTCATTCCGCAGAAACATCATTACACCGGACTTTCCGACGCGCAAGTCCTGGAAAGTCGCAAACAGCATGGCGCAAATATCCTGACGCCGCCCGACAGGGAACCGCTCTGGAAAGCGTTTCTCGAAAAGTTTACCGATCCGATCATCATCATCCTGCTGGTGGCGCTTGTGTTGTCGGTCGGCGTTTCGTGCTATGAGTTTTTTTCGGGACACGGAGCGGCCAGCGTCTTTTTCGAGCCGGCCGGTATCCTGATTGCCGTACTGCTGGCCACGGTGGTCGGCTTTTGTTTCGAACTGAGCGCCAACAGGAAGTTTGAAGTACTCAACAAGGTCAACGACGACACGTCGGTCAAGGTGATCCGCAACGGCAATATCTGCCGGATTTCCAAAAAGGAAGTCGTTGCAGGCGATGTGGTGATTCTGGAAACCGGCGAGGAAGTCCCGGCCGACGGCGAGTTGCTGGAAGCCGTTTCCTTGCAGATCAACGAATCTACGCTTACCGGCGAACCGGTCATCCGAAAGACCACCCGTCCCGCCGATTTCAACCCCGATGCCACCTACCCGTCCAATCACGCGCTCAAGGGCACGACGGTGGCCGACGGGCACGGCATCATGCAAGTACGGGCTGTCGGCGACGCTACCGAGTACGGCAAGGTATACGAAGGCGCGCAAATCGACTGCAGTGTGGAAACGCCGCTGAACAGGCAGCTGGACAGACTGGCCGGCCTGATCACGAAAGCCAGTTACGGCATCGCCGCCGCCATCGTGGGCGGTCGGCTGATGACGTATTTTATCGGACTGGATGTGCTGGACTGGATTCATTTTGGCGGTTATTTCCTCAACACGGTGATGATTGCCGTCACGGTCATCGTCGTGGCCGTGCCGGAAGGGTTGCCCATGAGCGTCACCCTCAGTCTGGCGCTGAGCATGAAACGGATGCTTTCTACCAATAACCTGGTACGCAAGATGCACGCCTGCGAAACGATGGGGGCGACGACCGTGATCTGTACCGACAAGACCGGTACGCTCACGCAGAACCGGATGAAGATCCATCAAACGAACTTTTACGGACTGACGGAGCAGAAACTGGCCGACGACGAAACGAGTCGCCTGATCATGGAAGGCATCGCCGTAAATGCTACGGCTTATCTCGATTTCTCGGACAAGGCGCGGGTACGGACGTTGGGCAATCCCACCGAAGGCGCGCTGCTGCTCTGGCTGTACGAACAGGGCGTCAATTATCTGCCCTTGCGCGAGGAGGCGGAGATCGTGGAACAGCTGACCTTCTCCACCGAACGCAAGTACATGGCCACCGTAGTACGTTCGCCCCTGTCGGGCAAAAAAGTCCTCTACGTCAAGGGCGCGCCCGAAATCCTGCTTTCGCTTTGCAGTGACGTGCCGGTTGACGGGGCGGACATCCATGCGCAACTGCTGCAATACCAGCATCAGGCCATGCGAACGCTGGGATTTGCCAGCCAGATCGTCGAAAACGACGAGCCGTGCATCCGCGAAGGGCGGCTGTCGCCCTCCGTCCGCCTGACGTTTTCCGGCATTGTCGCCATTTCAGACCCCATCCGCGCCGAAGTGCCCGACGCCGTGAAAAGCTGCCTGGAGGCGGGCATCCACGTGAAGATCGTTACGGGCGACACGCCGGGTACGGCTAAGGAAATCGGACGGCAGATCGGGTTATGGAGCAACAGCGAACCGGAGGAACACCATCTCTCCGGCATTGACTTTGCCGCCATGTCCGATGCGGAACTGCTGGACAGGGTGTCGGACTTGAAAATCCTTTCCCGCGCACGGCCGATGGACAAGCAGCGGCTGGTCAAGCTGCTGCAGGAAAAGAACCAGGTGGTGGCCGTCACCGGCGACGGGACAAACGACGCGCCCGCGCTGAACGCCGCACAGGTGGGACTTTCGATGGGAGACGGCACTTCCGTAGCCCGCGAAGCCAGTGACATTACCATCCTGGACAATTCCTTCAGCAGCATTTCGCGCGCCGTCATGTGGGGGCGTTCGCTGTACCAGAATATCCAGCGCTTTATCCTTTTCCAGATGACGATCAGCGTGGCGGCCTGCCTGATCGTACTCATCGGCTCCTTTCTGGGGACGGAGTCGCCCCTGACCGTGACGCAGATGCTGTGGGTGAATCTGATCATGGACACGTTTGCCGCGCTGGCGCTGGCTTCGCTGCCGCCCGACGAACGGGTGATGAAGGACAAGCCGCGCAAAACGTCCGACCATATCATCTCCCCGTCCATGACAAAGGGTATCCTGGGTGCGGGGCTTGTGTTCGTGGCGCTTCTCTTCGGACTGCTGCAGTACTTTAAACATGCCGACGTGACGTCGCTCCGGCAGTTTGACCGGGTCGACTTCGGACGGTACTTCTTCGACTTCAGCGCCGGCAACGGACTGTCGCCCTACGAACTGTCGCTTTTCTTTACCGTCTTCGTGATGCTGCAATTCTGGAACATGTTTAACGCAAAGGCGTTCATGACCGGACGTTCCGCCTTCCGTCAGTTGCGGCGCTGTCGCGGATTCCTGTCCGTAGCCGCCGTCATCCTCCTGGGACAGGGGGTGATTGTGAGTGCAGGGGGAGAGATGTTCAACGTCGTTCCGCTGAAACTTGCCGACTGGGCGATCCTCACCGTCGCTACTTCCGCCGTATTGTGGATCGGGGAACTGCTGAGAAGAATTTCAACGTTCGGAAATTCAAACAGCAAACACTGAGTGATGAAAAATAATCAAGTGATAACAACAGGCAAACAA
>JAITQL010000041.1 GCA_031288935.1 Tannerella sp. | reverse complement strand
GCAAGGACGGAGCGCGGCGTTTCTTTCAGGATACCCGTTACCGCCTGGCAAACCCGCCCGGCGCAGCCGCCATGAAGGGCAATGCCCCGGCAAGCACCAGCACGGGAACGGGCGGTTGCAGAGACATTCGCCGTACCGTCATTCCTCACGGAATGACGGCGCAACGATCGCCCGAACAATCGCTTGTCCGTACAAACGGCGGAAGGGCGTTGCCCTTGCGCTGATGACATGAACAGTAGCCCTCTGCCGGGGACCGGCGCAATCTTTGAATTTTTGAATCCTTGAATCCTTGAATCCTTGAATCCTTGTATCTTTGAATTTTGTTGTATCTTTGCGGCGGTAAAGCAATTGATTTCTATAATTAACTAAAACTTCGTCTATATGTGGTTACTACATTCTTCTATCGGGAGGAAACTGGTGATGAGTATCTCCGGCGCTACGCTGGTGCTATTCCTGCTGTTTCACTTGTCCATGAATGTGGCGGCAGTCTTTTCGGCCGAAGCGTACAATACAATCTGTGCGCTGTTGGGAGCGAACTGGTATGCCGTCGCGGCGACGGTCGGCCTGGGTGCAATCGTCGCGATACATTTTATTTATGCACTGATGCTGACGCTGCAAAACCGGAAGGCGCGCGGGAAGGATCGCTATGCGGTCAACAGCCGTCCGGAGGGCGTCAGCTGGGCTTCGCAAAACATGTTCGTGCTGGGACTGGTCGTCATCGGCTTCCTGCTGCTGCACTTCAGCCAGTTCTGGTACAAAATGATGTTTGCCGAACTGACGGGACATCACACGGTCGCCCTGGGCGGCGCGACGGTGTCTACGCAAGACGGCGCGGCATTCGTACAGTACTACTTCAGTCAGCCGTGGATCGTGATCGCCTATCTGGTCTGGTACGCCGCACTGTGGTTTCATTTGACGCACGGCTTCTGGAGCGCCGTCCAGACCGTCGGATGGAGCAACGGCGTCTGGCTTGACCGCTGGAAATGGATCGGGCGCATCGTTGCTACCGCCATCTGTCTGGGATTCGCCTTCGTGACCGTCGCCTTCTACCTTAAAAGCCTCTGTTGCGGCATAAGTTGTCATTAAGTATTACCCTTTAATCATCGAAATGGATATGAATCAAATAAATTCAAAGATACCGGAAGGCCCGCTGGCTGAAAAATGGACAGGCTACAAGGCGCATCAGAAACTGGTGAATCCGGCCAACAAACGCCGGCTGGACATCATCGTCGTCGGTACGGGACTGGCCGGCGCATCGGCTGCCGCATCGCTGGCCGAAATGGGCTTCAACGTGTTTAATTTCTGCATCCAGGATTCTCCGCGACGGGCGCACTCCATCGCCGCCCAGGGGGGAATCAATGCGGCAAAGAACTATCAGAACGACGGCGACTCGGTGTACCGTCTTTTTTACGACACCATCAAGGGGGGCGACTATCGCGCCCGCGAAGCCAACGTTTACCGGCTGGCCGAGGTGTCCAATTCCATCATCGACCAGTGCGTGGCGCAGGGCGTGCCCTTTGCCCGCGAATACGGCGGACTGCTCGACAACCGCTCGTTCGGCGGCGCACAGGTATCGCGTACGTTCTACGCCCGCGGCCAGACGGGGCAGCAGCTGCTGCTGGGCGCCTACTCCGCCCTGAGCCGCCAGATCGGACTGGGAAAAGTGAAAATGTATACGCGCCACGAGATGGTGGACGTGGTCAAGATCGACGGCCGCGCACGCGGCATCATCGCCCGCAACCTCGTCAGCGGAAAGCTGGAACGCTTTGCCGCCCATGCCGTAGTCGTGGCCACGGGGGGATACGTGAACACGTTCTTCCTTTCCACCAACGCGATGGCGTCCAACGGATCGGCAGCCTGGCAATGCTACAGGAAAGGCGCCTGCTTCGCCAATCCGTGCTACGTGCAAATCCACCCGACATGTATCCCGGTGCACGGCGAGTTTCAGTCCAAGCTGACGCTGATGTCCGAGTCGCTGCGTAACGACGGGCGCATCTGGGTGCCGAAGAAGAAGGAAGATGCGGAGGCCATCCGCGCAGGCAAACTGAAACCGACGCAGATCGCCGAGGAAGACCGCGACTACTACCTGGAACGTCGCTATCCGGCCTTCGGCAACCTGGTGCCGCGCGACGTAGCTTCGCGCGCAGCCAAGGAACGCTGCGACGCGGGTTACGGCGCAGGATCGGGACAGGCCGTTTACCTGGACTTTTCCGAGGCCATCGGCCGGCTGGGTAAAAAGGTCGTCGAGCAACGCTACGGCAACCTCTTCCAGATGTATGAAAAGATCGTGGACGAAAATCCCTACGAAACGCCCATGATGATCTTCCCCGCGCTGCACTATTCGATGGGCGGCCTGTGGGTGGACTACGAACTGATGACCAGCGTGCCCGGCCTGTTTGCCATCGGCGAAGCCAACTTCTCCGACCACGGCGCCAACCGTCTGGGCGCGTCCGCCCTGATGCAGGGACTGGCCGACGGATACTTTGTCCTGCCCTACACCATTCAGAACTACCTGGCCGACCATATCCAGGTGCCGCGCTTCAAGACCGACGCGCCGGAATTTGAACAGGCGGAGAAGGAGATCGAAGACCGCATCACGCGACTGATGAGCATCAAGGGGCAACGCTCCGTCGACAGTATTCACAAGGAACTGGGACACATCATGTGGGATTTTGTCGGCATGGCACGCAACGCCGAAGGCCTGAAAAAGGCCATCGCGCAAATCAGGGAGCTGAAGAAAGAGTTTTGGAGCAACGTGCGCATCCCCGGCGATGCCGCCGACCTGAACGTGGAGCTTGACAAGGCGCTGCGGCTGGCGGACTTCATCGAGATCGGCGAACTGATGGCTCACGACTCGTACGACCGCGCTGAATCCTGCGGCGGTCACTTCCGAGAAGAGCATCAGACCCCGGACGGTGAAGCGTTGCGTCACGACGACCGCTTCTCCTACGTCTCCTGCTGGAGCTACCAGGGAGAGGACAAAGACCCGGTGATGTTGAAAGAACCGTTGGAGTACGAGTTTGTGGTACGTCAGCAACGGAATTACAAGAACTGATAAAAAAGAACGACAATGGACAGAAATATTGATATAACATTGAAAGTATGGCGTCAGCGGGGGCCAAAAGTGAAAGGCGCTTTCGAGACGTACCCGCTGAAGGGAATTTCGCAGGGAACATCGTTCCTTGAAATGCTGGATGTGCTCAACGAACAGTTGATCGGCGAAGGCAAAGAGCCGGTATTCTTTGATCACGACTGCCGCGAAGGCATTTGCGGCATGTGTTCGCTCTACATCAACGGTCACCCGCACGGGCCGGACACGGCCGTAACGACCTGCCAGCTCCACATGCGCAAGTTCGGGGACGGGGAAACCATTACCGTAGAGCCGTGGCGATCGGCCGGTTTTCCGGTGATTCGCGACCTGACGGTCGACCGTCAGGCCTACGACAAGATCATGCAGGCCGGGGGCTTCGTATCGGTCAACACCGGGGGCATACCCGATGCCAATGCGATCCCCATACCGAAGGACGATGCCGATTTGGCAATGGACGCAGCCGCGTGCATCGGGTGCGGCGCATGTGCTGCTGCCTGCAAGAACGGCTCGGCCATGCTGTTTGTCTCGGCCAAGGTTAGCCAGCTGGCTTTGCTGCCGCAGGGACGGGTCGAAGCCGCCCGGCGTGCCAAGGCAATGGTGGCCAAAATGGACGAACTCGGCTTCGGCAACTGCACCAATACCCGTGCATGTGAAGCCGAATGTCCGAAAAGCATTTCGGTGACGAACATCGCACGCCTGAATCGGGAATTTCTTGCTGCGAAACTGAAAGACTGATGAAAGAATGGTGTCAAAATGTTCGCTATAATGAGGTATCGGATGGCATTTGTTTGCTTGAAGGCCTTAAATATAGAGCAGATTAATGTTAATTTGCACTTTGCGCGTTCCATCATAACATCTTTTAGAGGAAAATACTTGATAGATGCGTGAAATGAGTTTACCTTTGCGCCGTGGTTTTTTCATAATAGTATTAGATTTAAGGTTAACAAAGTTGATTAGGGGTTGTCGGGAGACAGCCTTTAATTTTTTATACACCTCCGTATGCAGCAAAACACTCCTTTTATAAAGCATTCTGAAATAAAACGGCCGGGAAAGTCGTAAGCAACGTTCCCGGCCATAATATGCCTGTATCTCATCCTGCCTGCCGGCAGCGTTATGCCGTCATAAAGGGAGTCGGAGCTGGAAAATAAAGGAATGAATAGCAGTCTGCCATATTCAATTTCAGAACGGTAATGATACTGACGATACAAACCGCCAATGAAATCATCCAAAGGATGATCAATCCCCATTTGATGCCGGAAGGCATCGGTTTTAATTTCAAGAATTTTCCGCTGAACGTGTATATTAAGGCTACCAGGGGAATACCCAGAGAGATAATTCCTCCAACGCTGAACAGCACCGACAGATATTCCGGGGCATGCTGGATGATTTCGATATTTGTGCCCAGTCCGGGAATCCAGAACAGGCTGCCGATGCTTCCCACAATCAAAGCGACAACGACAATGAGCAGAATGAAAACCACAAACAGCAATACCGGAATCAGCAGGATACCGATCAGCACAGCGCCGATTTTCAACAGTGCGCCAACAAATGACACGATGAAATCCGCGATCCTTTGCAGGGTCGACCGTGGCTCGCCGGACTGCAGATAGTCGTTGACCTGATTGGACACCCTGTCGAAACTGTCCGTTACCGTTTTGCCGATATTGGCCAGATTGACGTTTATCCCGCGCATGATCAGTTTGTCTGCCGCCGTTTTGGCATTCGGAGTGACGATCCATAAAATCAGATAAATGATCACCATCGGAATGGGAAGCGGCAGGAAGAACAATACGATCCAAATCAATCGCATCGCCGTCACGCCGCATCCGAAATACGCGGCAAGTCCGCTTGCTACGCCTCCCAGCATGCAGTCGTCCGGATCGCGCATCAATCGTTTTTTCCCTTTGGAGTCGGATTCCTGAAAAGAAGCGTTTCCATTTTCATTATCCTGCTTCTCCTCGTCGCCGGCAAAAATTTCTTCCGGCTTCCCCATTCGTTTGATCACATCTTCAATGTGCTCAATAGTAATCACTCGAAAACCGAGTTTGATCCGTTCGCTTAATAACTCGGAAATCCGAGCCTCAAAATCATTCATGATTTCATCCGTACCTTCTTCACGGCTGAAATGGATGCGGAGGTTGGAAAGATAAGTGTCCAGTAATTGATAAGCGTCTTCATCTATATGGAAAACGATTCCTCCCAAGTTTACAGTTAATGTCTTTTTCATCTTTATACTTAATTAAAATTGTTTTTGATGTGATTGATTGTATCGTTCAGTTCCTTCCAGGAAATTTCCAGCTCCTTCAGGAACGCAGCGCCATCTTCCGTCAACCGGTAATATTTACGCGGCGGCCCTTGTGTCGATTCCACCCAATTGTAACTCAACAGTCCACTATTTTTCAGTCGTGTAAGCAACGGGTATAAGGTTCCTTCCACAACAATTAATTGAGCATCCTGCAATTTCTGAATAATGTCGGATGTATATGAAGGCTCTTTTTCGAGCAGCAAAAGAATGCAATACTCCAGTATGCCCTTTCTCATTTGCGATTGTACGTTTTCTACATTCATTGGTTTACTTTCTAAATTTGCCGCAAATGTATGCAATGCTATTATACTATGCAATACACACTACTGTATTTTATGTTTAATTAATAGATTGAAGGAGGAAGTACTTCATCAATGTAGATTGCACTGTCTATAATGCACGACTTGAAATACACTCGCCGTGAGCATATAAACAAAACCGGGAAATAATGAATAACAAAGAACTGTACAGGGTCACAAACAGAGAGGGCAGGAAACTTCCTTTGCGAACGGGAGCCTTGCACCTGTATTTGCAGGGATAACAGAGGTATTGAGTTACATTATTTGTTTCAATACACAAACCGGTACGTCCCCGACACGATCTCTACGACCGAACAATCTTCCCTTTCACCGATGTACCGGACGCCGTTGGCTTGTTCCACGTCAACGCCGGATTCGCTGACCGGACGGTGGTCTTTGTTCGGCAACCGGACTGTAGCAGTCGTATTCGCCGGAATTTCTACCGTGAGGGTAAACTGTTCCGGCGTAGATGACCATTCCGAACGGATGGTTCCGTAGAGCGATTCGAAGGCGGCGGAGACGGAAGTCACTTCTTCCGTCGGTTGCGGCGCAATCAGGATGTGCTTCATGCCGGGGTGATCTTCCTCCGGTGCGATGCCGGCCAGCGAGCGGTACATCCATGCAACGACACTGCCGAACATCGGGTGGTCGCGCGATTCCCGTCCGTCCCATCTCTCCCATAAACACGTGTACGCATCGTCCAGCAAATACGCGAAACCCGGCGCCGTACGCCGGTTCATCAGCCGGCAGGCAATGTCCATCCGTCCGTTTTCCGTCAACACCTTTAAGAGTAACGGCGTGGCCAGAATCCCCGTGTCAAAATGATACTGGATAGATTCCAACTGCTTCAGCAAGGAGTGGAACACCTTTTCCCGCACCTCGTCCGGCACCATGTCGAAGGCCAGCGCGAACACATTGGCGCCTTGCCGTCCCTCGCCATACTGACCGGTCTCTGGATTGAAAAAGACACGGTGGAAGTCCGACTTGATTCGACCGGCCAGTTCTGCGAAATGCTTGCGATCCGTTTCATTTCCCGTTACGCAGGCCACCTTCTCCATCAGCGAGGCCGAATAACAGTAATAAGCCGTGTTGACTAACGGTTCGGGCAGTTCCAGTTTGTCCGGCGTACACCAGTCGCCAAGACACCAGCCGTTGGGTTCTTCCCTGACGACGATGCCCCGTTCGTCCGTGCGCGTACCCAGATAAGATACCCATTGCTTCATGCCGGCATAGTGCTGTTCCAGCAACGCCGTGTCGCCATAAAAAGAATAGTATGCCCACGGCATGACAAGATATGCCGAACCCCATGCCGGCCCTCCGCCTCCACCGGCAAAAGGCGCCGTATGCGGCACGTAACCCGTCAGTTTGTTGCGGGCGTCGTCCATGTCCTCGAACCATTTCCTGTAAAATTGCGTCATGTCGAACGACCAGAGGGCGCTTTCCACCGCCACCTGTCCGTCGCCCGTGTAAGCCAGCCGTTCACGGTGCGGACAGTCGCTGCTGATGCTCCCGTGGAAGTTGCCCCGCTGCGTAAGCAAGTAGGACGTGTTGATTTTGTTGAACAATTCATTGGAACATTCAAAATGGCCTGTCTGCGCCGGATCGGTGTGCACGACTTTCACGACAAGGCTGTTTTTGTCCATCTCCACTTCGCGCGTGATAACTTGAACCGTGCGGAAAGCGTGCCATGTAAAGCGCGGTTCCCACTGTTCCGGTGCGCCGCCTTTGAGAATATACGTGTCGGACTGACGGAAAGACTCTCCTTCTTCACCGTAAAAATGCAGTTGCAGGCGGTCTCCCGCCTTTCCCCGTACCGATACTTCCGCCCATCCGGAAACCATTTCGGGCAGCGTGTATAAATACGTCGAATCGTTGATGCGGCCGTTAAATTCCGGCACGACAGTGCGGGTCACCCTGTCGAAAGGCGCCAGTTGCGGATGCAGCCCTCCGGCCGGAGGACGGACAGGGATTGCAAGCGTCCAGGCGGCATCGTTATACCCGTTCCGGTTCCACTGTTCCAGCTCTTGGCGTGCATCATACGTCTCGCCGGTAAAAATGGCGTCGTACAGCAGCGGGCCGGTCATTGTACACTTCCATGATCCGTCGCTCGAAACGGTTTCCGAACTTCCGTCCGCATAAGTGATCTCCAATTGCACAATCAGTTTGGGCAGGTCGTACCACAGGTGACCTTCCTCTCTCCGCTCGCGCTGGTTGTACCAGCCGTTGCCGAGTACCGCACCGATGGTGTTCGTTCCCTTTTGCAGTAGTCCGGCAACGTCGAAGGTATTGTACAAGACCCGCTGTGTAGACTGGTCGTCATAAAAATAAATCAGGTTGTGCAGCGGCCGGACATCGTAATTCGTCACCGCCGGCGCCAGTGCCTGATCTCCCACTTTCTTCCCGTTCAGGTACAATTCGTAAAATCCCAGTCCGCAAACGTATACTTTGGCCTGGCGGATCGACTTGCCGGCTGTAAATTCCTTGCGAAACCAGGGCGCGGGATGCGTCCCCTCGGCTTCGGGCGCCGGATCGGTCATTGCGCCAATCCACCGGGCCGTCCAGTCGGATGGCTGCAGCAAACCCATCGACCACACGGCTGTTTGGCTCCATGACGCCGGCTTGCTGTTTTCGTCCCACACCCGGACTTTCCAGTAAACCTGCTGGCGGGAAACGAGCGCTTTTCCCTTGTATTTCACCTGTACGGACTGTGACGAAGCAACCACGCCGGAATCCCACAGGTCGGCTTTCCCTTCCGTCAGGAGCGCCGGATCGCTGGCTGCCAGTATCCGGTAAGCTGTCTGGGAACTCCCCCGCTGCGCGGAACGGAGCTGCCAGCTTAACAGCGGTTCCTTGTTTTCGACGGCGACGGGATCGCTCAGATATTCGCACCGCAGATGACCGGCGGCCGGCGTTTCCTGCTTGCAGGACGGGAACAGCGCGACGGATAAACACGTTGCGCAAAACAGACTGATACCAAGAAAATGTTTCATTTGGATATGTTTTTTTGAATGAATGTGCAAAAGTAGCAATTTATCAATGAATGATGCGCACGGAGGGGAAAAATTCAAAGATTCAATGATTCAAAGATTGCGCCGTTCCCTGGCAGGGGACTGCTGTTCATGTCATCAACGTAAGGGCAACGCCCTGTGTACAGTGATGCGATGATGCCCAAGTCCTGAAAGGGCACAAGCCCGGTTTCATAACTGCTCGTGCCCTTTCAGGGCTTCGGCGGTAATCGCCGGCGGGATCACAGGGCGTTGCCCCGTGCTATTGCATGAAGGGCATTACCCTTCATGGCGGCTGCGCCGGGCGGGTTTGCCAGGCGGTAACGGGTATCCTGAAAGAAACGCCGCGCTCCGTCCTTGCGAACGCAGTGAAGCTATCCAGCGGTATCTCCCGAGCTGCTTCGTGCCTACCAGTGACGGCGGTGTTTCTTGCAGTAACCGTTTGTCGGTGGGAAAGCCGTTCATCCCCAACGGGACAGGTACAATGCACAAAACCGTGCCGCGTGAGGTATAACTCTGCCCCGGTCGGTCGACCGCTCTGCCTCAGTCGGTCGACTACTCTATACCGGTTGGTCGACTACTCCGCCTCGGTCGGTCGACTACTCTATACCGGTTGGTCGACCACTCAACCTCAGTCGGTCGACCACTTTACCCAGTTCGGTCGACCGTTTTACCTCAGTCGGTCAACCACTCTATCCAGGTCGGTCGACCGCTTTACCCCAGTCGGTCAATCGTTCTGCCCGTATCGGCAGACCGTTTTACCCGCAGCGACGTACCGTTACATGCGGTTTTGCGGATCGACGGAGCCGGATCTGCGCTGCCATACGGGCGGTGTGACGCGGCGTCGTTGCGTCTTTTTCAGACGTGAGAGCAAGAAATGCAGCCCGCCATATGGGAAGATGCAAGATTTTCGCTTACCTTTGCGCCGGACAAGAAGTGAAAGATGGCAGAAAAAAAGCTTATTGATGTCAGAGAGGTGTTGCGTCGGAAGGCGCCCGACCTGGCGAAAAGGATACCGGCGTTTGTGGTGAATTACCTTTGCCGGCTGGTTCATGAAGATGAATTGAATGCGATACTGGAACGGTACGGGACGCTGGAGGGCGTGGCGTTTATGCAGGCGCTGGTGCGCGAGTTCGACGTGAAGCTGGAACTGACCGGCGTGGAACACCTGCCGCCGCCCGAACGGAGGAACGTCTTTGTTTCCAACCATCCCCTGGGCGGGCTGGACGGTATTTGCCTTGCCGCCGTGCTGGGCGAGCATTACGGGGCGAATCTCTTTTATCTGGTGAACGATCTGCTGCTGCATATTCCCAACCTGCAATCCATTTTCGTGCCGGTCAACAAGCACGGCGCGCAAAGCAGGCAGGCGGCGATGCAGATGGAAGAGGCGTTCCGTTCCGACAGGCAGATTCTTACTTTTCCGGCCGGACTGTGTTCCCGAAGGCTGAACGGACAAATCCGTGACCTGGAGTGGAAAAAGACGTTTATACGGAAGGCGGTGGAGTACCGGCGCGACGTGGTGCCTCTCTGTTTTGAAGGGTGCAATTCCGGCTTTTTTTACCGTCTGGCAAATATTCGCAAGCGTTCCGGCATTAAAATGAATATTGAAATGCTATATTTGCCGGACGAAATGTTTAAAAGTAAACACCGGACGTTTCGAATCCATACGGGAAAACCGGTTCCGTGGCAGACTTTCGACCGCAGCAAAAGGCCGGACGAATGGGCGGAATGGGTAAGAGAAAAAGTGTATTTGTTAAGTGGAAACAAGTGAATTATGATGATGCAAGAAATTATCCGGCCCGTTTCGCGGGCAGCGCTGAAAAGGGAATTGACGCCCGAAAAGCGGCTCAGACGGACAAACAAATCCGATAACGAGATTTATATCGTCACGGCGAACGATGCTCCGCAGACCATGCTGGAGATCGGACGTCTGCGTGAAATAGCCTTCCGTTACTACGGCGGCGGTACAGGCCTGGAGGCCGATATTGACGGGTTCGACACGATGGAGGGCGCTTACAGGCAGCTGATCGTCTGGAGTCCGCGCGACGAACAGATTCTGGGAGGCTACCGTTTCCTGTGCGGTACGGACGCGAAGTGCGACGGCGAGGGGCGGCCGATGCTGGCGACGTCGCACCTGTTCAACTTCTCGGAACAGTTCCTCCGGGACTATCTGCCGTATACGGTGGAGCTGGGACGCTCGTTCGTCACGCTCGACTATCAGGTGACGCGGGGCGGACGCTCCAAGGGCATTTTCATCCTCGACAACCTGTGGGACGGACTGGGGGCGCTGACCGTCGTCGATCCCAGCCTGAAGTACTTCTACGGCAAGGTGACCATGTACAATACGTACGATACGGAGGCAAGGAACATGATCCTTTATTTCCTGAACCTGCATTTCCCCGATCCGGACGGGCTGGTGACGCCGATTCATCCGCTGCAGGCCGCCATTGACGTTGAAAAGATGAAAGCGCTTTTCAGTTACGATCACTTCAGGGACAATTACAAGGTGCTCAACCGGGAGGTACGTCAGCTGGGCATCAACATCCCGCCGCTGGTGAATGCCTACATCAGTCTTTCGCCGAAGATGCGCGTGTTCGGCACGGCCGTCAACGACGAGTTCGGCGACGTGGAAGAGACCGGCATCCTGATTGCCATCAGCGAAATCCTGGAAGAAAAGAAAAAGCGGCATATCGAAACCTATCTGGCGGAAATGGAAGAGGCCGACTTCTGTCCGGTCAAGATTGCCTACGATTCGTAAGGGGGAGCACGTGAACGGCCGGCGCCTCTGTCCCTGTCCGGCATACGTTTCGCCCTTTTTTTCCGTTAGTAAGAATAAAACAAGAGAATGATGAAGATTCGTGCGGTAACAGCGCTGCTATTTCTGTCCATGTCCGTGAACGGGCTTGCGCAGGAGGGGCGGATTAAACTCTCCGGGAACGTGCGGGATGCCGACGGCAATCCGTTGGACCTGGTAGCTGTTCAGGTAAAGAATACATGGATCGGAGCCATGACGAACGAAGAAGGGTTTTATGCGCTTTCGGTAGCCCCCGGCGATTCCGTTACGCTGCTGTTTTCCTGTCTGGGATACAACAGGGCGGAGCGGATCATTCCGCACGTCACCCAAAACATGCGTGTGAACGTGCAGATGAACTACACTTCGGTGGAGCTGGGCGAAGTGAGCGTGACGGCCATCCAGAGGCAAACGACCACGATGGAAACGATTGATGCCAACCGGCTGAAGATTCTGCCCGATCCTTCGGGTGGAAACATTGAAAGTCTGGTGGTCACTCATGCCGGCGTTTCGTCGAGCAACGAACTGAGTTCGCAATATTCGGTTCGCGGAGGGAATTACGACGAGAATATCGTTTACGTCAATGGCATGGAAGTGTTCCGTCCGTTGCTGATCCGTTCCGGCGAACAGGAAGGACTGAGTTTCATCAATCCGAACATGACGGAAGCGGTACAGTTTTCCGCCGGCGGATTTGAAGCGCGGTATGGCGACAAGATGAGTTCGGCGCTGGACATCAAGTATAAAAAACCGAAGGCGTTTGAAGGATCGGCCTCCGTCGGTTTAATGGGCGCCAGCGTCTATGCAGGCAGTTCGGCCGGGAAGTTCACGCAGGTCACCGGCTTTCGCTACAAGACCGGACGCGCATTGCTGAACACAATGGATACGGAGGCTGACTATGATCCCAGTTTCATGGATTTCCAGACCTACTGGACGTATGAGCTGTCCCCCCGGTGGGAAGCCAACTTCCTGGGGAACCTCTCGCTGAACAACTACAAATTCACGCCCCACGAACGGAAAACATCCTTTGGCACCGCCAATCATCCAAGAACGTTTTACGTGGGATTCGACGGGATGGAGCGAGACCGGTTTCAGACGCTCTATGGCGCCTTCACCCTGAAACGACGGCTGGGCGGACAGTCCGAAATCGGCTTCCAGGCCTTTGGCTTCAACAGCCGGGAGGAAGAGAGTTACGACATTGCCGGTCTTTACCGGATGGACATTGCCGCCTCGAACGATTCCGAAGATGCCCTGGAAGCCTTCTCCCTGGCCGGCTATCACGAACATGCCCGCAACCGGTTGTTGGCCAATGTGGCTCACGCCGGACTGTACGGCATCACGCGGGTGCATGACAACCACACGCTGAAGTGGGGCGCCGGCGCCCAGCGGGAACAGATCTCCGACAAGATCAGCGAGTGGGAAAGCCGTGATTCGTCCGGCTATTCCCTGCCGCAAACCGGAACGGACGTCCAGGTGATCGCCAATCTTTTTTCGGATAATGAAATAGAAAGCACCCGTTTTTCCGCCTATGTGCAGGATGTGTTCAAGTTTCGCACGGAGCAGGGACTGTTTACCATCGTCGGAGGCGTGCGGGGCAGTTACTGGACGTACAACCGGGAATTTCTTTTCAGTCCGCGCATATCGGCGGGATTCATCCCGAACGCGAATCAGAACTGGACTTTCCGTCTGGCTTCCGGCGTCTACTATCAATCCGCCTTTTACAAGGAACTGCGTGTGGAAACGAAAGACGGGAACGATAACAGCGTGATCCGGTTGAACGACCGGCTGAAATCCCAGCGTTCGATTCATCTGATTGGCGGAGGCGACTATGCTTTCCGCGCGGCGGGACGAAACTTCAAGCTGACGACGGAAATGTATTACAAGAAACTGGACGACATCAATCCCTATACGGTGGATAACGTAAAAGTGCGCTATTATGGCGAAAACTGTGCGAAGGGATACATCGCCGGGATGGACATGAAGATTTTCGGGGAGATGGTGCCCGGCACGGATTCGTGGCTCAGCCTGTCGCTCATGAAAGCGGAGCAGACCATCCGCGGCGTGACGAAAGCGCCCCTGCCCAACAGTCAGGGATATAATCTTTCGCTCTATTTCCAGGATTATTTTCCCGGCTACAAGCGGGCGATGTTGAATCTGAAAGGCGTACTGGCCGGAGGATTCCCGGTCACCGCCCTGCGCAAAGGCTATGAAGACGGGTATTACCGCACGCCGCCCTATCGCCGGGTGGACATCGGAATGACGTATCAGTTTGCCTCCGGCGTCGATGCGATCATGGACAGGCGCTTTTTCAAGCCCTTCAAGAACATCTGGCTGGGTGTGGACGTATTCAACCTGCTCGACATTCGGAATACGGTTTCCTACTACTGGATTACGGACGTATACAATCAACAGTACGCCGTTCCGAACTATTTAACCGGTCGCCAGCTGAATGTGCGCCTGAGCATCGACTTCTAAACTGGCCCTTGAGCACGCCTTCTTCATCTTTAAACAGAGAATCCTGCACCGCCCTGCCGGGCAATTTCATGTCC
>JAITQL010000011.1 GCA_031288935.1 Tannerella sp. | reverse complement strand
TTCCGGCCGGGTCGCCGAACTTTCCGGCCGGGTCGCCGAAACTTCCGGCGGGGTCGCCGTACTTTCCGGCGGGGTCGCCGCACTTCCCGGCGGGGTCGCCGAAACTTCCGGCGGGACTTGAGACTCGAAAATCAAGAATTGAAAATGAAGAATACCCGGAATCCTTGAATCCTCGAATCCTTGAATTTTTGAATCCTTGAATCTTTGAATCCTTGAATCTTTGAATCTTTGAATCTTTGAATTTTTGAATCTTTGAATTTCTTTCATCTTTGCGGCATTAGAAGGTGATCCATGAGTTGGTGCACACGCCGTTGATCAGCACAAAGGCGTAGTATCGTCCCGTTTTCAGTCCGGTGACGTCGAACACGATGCTGTGCACGCCGGGGACAGTATTCGCCGGCAGTTTTCCGTTGACATACGAAGAGGTGTTGAGACGTATGTGAAGCTCCCCGTCGGTGATCTCCGCATACAGTTCGGAGAGGCGGTCATTCTTCGGGATGCCATAGCTTTGGATGGCACATTTCAGCGTGTCGCCCGTCGACCGGAGGGTGTATACCCGGTCAACCTCCTGCCCGTTGAGCGCCGCCTCCTCCAGGGGGACAAACTCGACGTTGGTCACGGTCAGTCTGAGAGACGACGACACTGTTTCGGTATCGGTGATGATGCATCCGGCAAGGATGAAAAAAATGGATGTACATAAAATCAGTTGTTTCATATCGTTGATATTTTACATTAGTTACGGTGTGAGTGTGATGGCGACGGTTTGACCCTTGACGGCGCGCTGTCCGGGCGAAACGGACTGCGAGACGACGGTTCCCCGTCCGGAGAGCTTGACGCGCAGTCCGGCCTTTTCCAGGAGGTACACGGCATCTTTGGCTCCCATTCCGGCGACGTTCGGCACCATTCCGTCCTTGACGGTCAGGGGCGCCAGTTCGATCACGCCGTCGTCCGTCCGTCGCACGCCGGCTACCTGCGCGGCTTTCGCCCGGCGCGGTTCCGTCCGGATGTCCAGTTCGTCCAGCACATAGTCCAGCGCCCCGGCGTCTCCGCTTTTTACGGGCGGCAGGAAGATGCCCGCCGAGTCGCTCTCCATCCGGCGAAGGTCGATCTTCGTCTGTCCGGAGTAAATCTTTTCGGCAATCGCCTTGAAGACGCCGCCGGACATGGCGCCGCCGGAGGGGTAGCCGATGCGCGGACGGCGAATGACGACGATGCAGGAATATTCGGGCGCTTCGGCCGGGAAGTAGCCGCAGAAGGAGACCTGGTGCGACTGGTAGGTGCCTCCGGAGGCGATCTGCGCGGTGCCCGTCTTGCCGGCTATCGCGACGGCGTCGGAATGCACGTCCCTTCCGGTGCCCTTTTCCACCACGTCCAGCATCATCTGCCGGACGGTCTGCAGCGTTTCCTGCGAACAGATGGCGGGGCGTATCACCCGGGTGGAAAAGCGCTGCACGGTCTTGCCGTTTTGCCGGATTTCCTTCGTGAACACCGGCTGTATCATCTTTCCGTCGTTGGCGATGGCGTTGTAGAACGCCAGCTGCTGAATGGGCGTGATCTGCACCTCGTATCCGAAGGACGTCCAGGGCAGGGTCAGTTTCGACCATCGCGGGTCTTTCTGCGTCCGTATCCGCGGCTGCCCGGCGCCGGGGATGTGCAGGTCGGCGTCAATGCCGATGCGGCTCAGGCCGTCGGTGAATTTCTTCGGGTTGGTGCGGTATCCCTTCAGGATGGTCTTGGCCACGCCGATGTTGGAGGAATACCAGATGGCCTGCTCTACGGTGATTTGATGGTAACCGCCTTTGTTGGCATTGTGGTCTACGATCTTGCGTCCTTCGTAGTGGTAGATGCCGTTTCCGGTTTCGACGGGGTCGGAGGGCGTGCACACCTTGTCTTCGAGGGCAACCATGATGGAGGGGATTTTGAAGGTAGACCCCGGTTCCAGCTGGTCGGTAAGGGCGAAGTTGCGGACTTGCGATTCCCTGTAGCTGCCCGGCCGCAGGCGCTCGATGTTGGAGACGGCCTTGATTTCGCCCGTGCGGACTTCCATGACGATGGCGACGCCGTATTCGGCATCCGTTTCGCGGAGCTTGTCGATCAGCGCCTTTTCGGTGAAGTCCTGTATCCGCAGGTCGATGGTGGTCAGGACGTCCATGCCGGACACGGGTTCCTGTTCCATCACGTTCGTCCAGCCCCGGCCTACGCGGATGGTGGAACGGACGCCGTGCTGCCCGCGCAGAAGGGAATCGTGCTGCTGTTCCAGTCCGTTTTTGCCCTTGGGCAGGCCGCCGGTTTCGATTTCGTTGTAGATGTCGCCGACGGTGCGCGAGGCCAGCGATCCGTAGAACTTTTGACGCTGCACGATGCCCTGCTCGTAAAATCCGCTGGTGTTTCTTCCCTTGCGGAAGAAGGGGAAATTCCTGATCTCCTTCAAGTCCATGTACGACACGCGCCCTTCATAGACGGGATACTTGCGGCTTTTGGACTTCAGGCCGCGCAGCAGGTGATCCCTGTATCCCTTGGCGGTGCGGTTGTTCAGTTTTTTGGAGAGGCGCCAGGCGAGCGAGTCGACGCCGTTCGTGCGCGACCGCATGAAGGAGTCCACATTGAAGCCGTCGGCCTGGAAGTCCATGTACAGGTAGTAGCGCGGCACGCTGGTGGCCATCAGTTTGCCGTCGGACGAGTAGATGTTTCCGCGGTCGGGCATCACCGACTGGTTCGGCTTTTTCTGATGCTCCACGGCCTTGAGCCACTTCTCCTTTTCGCGAAAGGCGATTTTGCCGATGCTCACGGAAATCCATCCAATAAAGAAACCCAGTATCAGGATTACGCCGAAGTAGCGTGTCAGGATTTGCTTTTTCTCCGCCGCCAGCTCTTTCGGTTCTTCGCGATCCGCCGCTTCCTTTTTCAACTCTTCCTTTTCCATAGATTTATTTATGCAGGATGTAGGGCGGAGTCTTGGCGCTCCCCAGTTCCAGCCCCTGTGCCTTTACCAGATTCTCGACTTGCGTTTGCCGGTTGTTGCCCGTCAGCTGGCCGGAGAGGGAAACGGACTCGTACCTGGCATCCCTCAGTTCCTGTTGCAGGCGGTCGATCTCGCGCAGCTTCAGCAGGCAGACATAGCGGTTTCCGACGTACAGCAGCGCCAGAAAGGCGACCAGGACGATCATCCGCGTATGTCTGACGACAAACTCTTCTCTCAGTATGCCTCCGCTCAGGATATAGAGCAGCGAGAGGCGTCTTTTTTTCTTCTTACCGTGCGATAGCTTTTCTCCGTTCATCTTGTTGTTCACTTTTTTTCTGCGATTCGTAATTTGGCGCTGCGGGCGCGCGGATTGCGTGCGATTTCCTCCTCCGAAGGCGTGATGACCTTGTGATTCACCGGCACGAAGGGCGTCAGCCTGTTTCCGAAGAAATCCTGTTCGCCGCGTCCCTCCACGTTGCCGGTACGGAAGAAATGCTTCACGAAGCGGTCTTCCAGCGAGTGATAGGTAATGACGGCCATCCGTCCGCCGGGCTTCAGCACGCGCAGCGTCTGTTCCAGCATGTCGCGCAGCGCCTGCAGCTCGTCGTTCACTTCGATGCGCAAGGCCTGAAACACCTGCGCAAGGAATTTCCTTTCCCTGTCCCTGCCTGCCGGCAGCGGGAGGGCGGCCAGCAAATCCTCCGTCGTCCGGAAAGGTTTCGCAGCGCGCAGCTCGACGATCCGGGCGGCCAGCCGGCGGGCATTTTTCAGTTCGCCGTAAGCGGACAGGCATTCGGCCAGGGCTGTTTCGGAACAGGTATTGAGCACGTCGGCAGCCGTTCGTCCGGCACATTTGTTCATCCGCATGTCCAGCGCGCCGTCGAAGCGGAAGGAAAATCCGCGCGTTTCGTCGTCGAAGTGGTGCGACGAAACGCCCAGGTCGGCCAGGATACCGTCCACCTGCGTTTCGCCGTGGTAGCGCAGGAAATTGGACAGGTAACGGAAATTGCTGCGGACAAAGACAAACCGTCCGTCCGTCGGGATATTCGCTTCCGCATCCGCATCCTGGTCGAACCCGTACAGTCGGCCCCTGCTTCCCAGACGCGCCAGCATACCGCGCGAGTGTCCTCCGCCGCCAAAAGTAAGGTCGGCATAAACCCCGTCCGGACGGATTTGCAACCCCTCCAGGCTTTCCTCAAACAATACCGGAATGTGATATGCTCCATTTTCCCCGTTCATCTTCACCGCTTGCTCAAACTGTTCTGCCCAATCGCCCATAACGCCCGTAAAAGTACATATTTTTCAGTAATCCCCAGTAATTCACAAAAAAAAAATTCAACAAACGGCCATCGGGAGACGGGTCAAAAATTCCAAGATTCAAAGATTCAAGGATTC
Organism: Tannerella sp.; assembly: GCA_031288935.1. Lineage (GTDB taxonomy): Bacteria > Bacteroidota > Bacteroidia > Bacteroidales > Tannerellaceae > Tannerella. Next base: position 1,636 of record JAITQL010000011.1, on the reverse strand, counting down.
GGGGGGGCATGTCTTGCCACAGGTTGACAAGACTGTAGGGGAGAAAACATGACAAAAAGCAGACGGACGTATGACCGGTACAGTAATTGTTTTAAGGAGAAAGCAATCCGGCAGGATTATATTGTGCACAAAATCTTTCCCCTGCAAACGAATCTTGACGGATGCAATTTTTCTTTTTACCTTTCCCCGCTTCTACACGGGAAAATATTAAATTTTTATAGCTGCTGTAACATATCCCGAACCGGCATCCGGCATACTCATTTCAAAATCCTGTCGACAAGGAATGAAATCCTGTCGACAAGAAACAGAATCCTGTCGACAAGAAACGAAATCCTGTCGACAAGAAACAGAATCCTGTCGACAGGGAACAGAATCCTGTCGACAGGGAACAGAATCCTGTCGACAAGGAATGAAATCCTGTCGACAAGGAACGGAATTTTGTCGACACGGAATGAAATCCTGTCGACAAGGAACGGAATTTTGTCGACACGGAATGAAATCCTGTCGACAAGGAACGAAGTGTATTTCCCCGCCGTGGCGGGGGGAGGGACGTACAAAAATGAAGAGGTTACCCTGAAATCAGGATAACCTCTTTAAAGTTAAACGGGTCTGCAACTGTTACAGATTCCGGATTATTCCGGAAAAGAACACGGCGCCCGTACTCTTTTCCTTGATGAAATACATAAAGGGACGGTTAAACTCCAACACGGGAGTAGCGTTTTCCATATTGGGGGCAGCAGTTTCCATAATGATCCCGGTTACTCCTGCGGCTTCGGTGCCCTCTTCGTTTACTTCGATAAACGTTTTTTGCAGTACCTGGTCTACTGTTAAGTTTTCATCCGAGATCAACGAAAAATCAGCGTCTCCGAATATCGACGTCATGCCTAAAGTCTTTAAATCTTCCTTCAATTCTCTTGTGTATTCGATTTTAAAACGGGGCAGACGGAGTTCCACACTATGCAAATACATCCCGGACAGATACTTTTCCCAGGCAGCAGCATCCAGATTTTCAATAATGGAAGCCAGCGACGCATCCTTGCCCGGAAGCAGCAGCACCATGCCGAAGGCTTCGTTGCCGTAGGGCAGTTCAACGAGTTCAAATGCCGCTTCCTGCCGGTAGGTTAAAGCGACTTTCTCTCCGAAATCCATCATCCTGACATCCTGCGCAGCGCCGGAGGCATTGTAGAACGGAGCGTCTTTCGTGTTTTCCGCATCGAAATGCAGCGTCCAGTCGCCTTTGAAATACAACGCATTTACCAGAAACATGCGCATGGCCGGATTCAACTTATTCAGAAAGTCGGGGATAAGGTCGTGCGTTTTTTCGGCAATCCATCCGTTAATCAGCCCAAGCGTGGCAGGATCGGCAAAATCCACATTCCGCGCCTCGGCGTCAAAATACGTTTGATTCACTTCCTTAAACGACGGCAACACCGGAAAGCCATTCTGAATCCAGAGGGCATTGGCGCTTTCAAAACTGACGCTTGCATCCAGTTCCTGCATGGCTTTCACCATTTTCAGGAAATAGCCGTTCACGTCGTCTCTTGTCTGTTCGCCATAGCCCAGTGCGGTTTGAATCTGTGCCTGCGTTTCGCCGGCGGCGCCGTTGTTAAGCATGGCCAGCGCCAGCGTCGCGCTC
>JAITQL010000248.1 GCA_031288935.1 Tannerella sp. | reverse complement strand
CGCGAAAACACATCAATCCGATTTTTTTTTGCACGAAATGCTTTCTATTATAATAAAATCGTGTACTTTTGCGCTCACGTTACTAAAAGTAAAAGAATATGATACTTCTAACTACAAATATGCGTACTTTAGACATCTCTTCCCGTACAACCGTCGCGGTGCGGCCGTGCCGCGCAAAAGAAAACGGTATCGAGATAAACTCCACGTATTTTATGAACCCTCTAAAAACAAATTGCCTATGAAATAAGATAATTGGAATGTAACGAAACCGGCGCCGGACGGTACAGTCAATGCTGCCCGGACAGACGCATTTTTAATGATAACACGCTCTTGTATAGAGAGCCATTTGACGAATTATTAACGATTAAATAAATAAATCAGTGTGAATATGAACTATCTTTTTTCTGAGATACGTAAACGATCTCAACGTATGAAAACAGGAGGCGGCATGAAGGCCTCTCTGTTAATGTTATTGATTGGAGTCTGCACGGCGTTTACCCATAACGCCTATTCGGAGAACCTCGCGGAAGAGGCCGGAGACAGTCAGATTCAGCAACAGACGACGACCGTTACGGGAACGATCCGCGACGGCAACGGCGAGGTGCTGCCGGGAGTAAACATCCTGGTCAAGGGCACGACGTCCGGCGTGATGAGCGACATGGACGGGAAATACTCCGTTACGGTTTCTTCGTCGAATACCGTACTGGTCTTTTCCTACATCGGATTCGTCTCGCAGGAGATTACCGTCGGTTCGCGCAAGGTGATCGACGTGACCCTCGCGGAGGATGCCATCGCAATCAGCGAAGTGGTGGTAACCGCTCTGGGCATCAAACGCGAGGAAAAGGCGCTGGGATACTCCGTGCAGACCGTCAAGGGCGAAACGCTTTCCACGGTCAAGGGGGTGGAACTCGGCAGCCAGCTGACGGGCAAGATCGCGGGCGTGACCGTTTACAACGGTTCCGACTTTGCCAACGAGCCGACGGTGCAGGTGCGTGGCGAAACGCCGCTGATCGTGGTCGACGGCGTACCGTTTCCGAACATGTCGCTGCGCGACGTTTCGCAGGACGACATCGAATCCATCAGCGTGCTGAAGGGATCTACGGCGTCGGCTCTGTACGGTTTCAGAGGCGGTTCGGGCGCGCTCATGATTACGACCAAGCGAGGCGTGACGGAAGGCGTCAAGGTGTCGTTCAGCAGCAGCGACATGTTTTCGGCCGGATACGCTACGATGATTCACGGACAGAGTTCCTACAGTTCCGGCATCGGCGGAAGGTATGACCCCGAAGACTATGTATGGGGCGACAAGCTGGACATCGGACGCACGGCGTTGCAGTACGATCCCTTTACCTACGAATGGCGTGAAATGCCTTTGGTGTCGAGAGGGGCGAACAACTTTGAGAATTTCATGGAAACGTCCTTCGTGACGAACAACAACGTCAACGTGGCCTACAAGGGCAAGAACGGCAGTTTCCGCACGTCGCTTACCCATGTCTACAACAAGGGACAGTATCCCAACAATTACAGCAACCGCTTCAATTACATTGTGGCCGGCGACCTGAAACTGGGCAAACTGGAACTGGACGCAACGGCTACGATCGGTAAATGGATCGCGCCCCAGCTGCATGGCGAAGGCTACGGCCTGACGGGTGCGATCTATACGATGCTGGTGTGGACGGGCGCCGAGTATGACATCCGCGACTATCGCGACTACTGGCAAAAGGGGAAGGAAGACGTGCAGCAGAACTGGTGGAGTCCGGTATGGTATACCAATCCCTGGTTCACGCAGTACGAGGTGACCCGTTCCCGCGAAAGGGACATCTTTAGCGGACAGGTGCATCTGACGTATGAGCTTCAGCCGTGGTTGAAATTGATGGCCCGCGTCGGTGCGGACGGAACGAGCAACCGGACGGAAGAAAAGACGCCTCTCAGCACGCTTCGCAAGGCGCCGCTGGGCGAGTTTTATCAATCCGTGGGACAGGGTTGGGCGCTGAACGGCGAGGCGCTCCTGATGGCGGACAAAGCCATTGGAAACTTCCACGTAGACGGATTCCTCGGAACGTCCCTTTACTATAACAAGTCAAACAGTTTTGAAGGCCGGACAGCCGGCGGATTAAGCATCCCCGGATTCTACTCGCTGAAAGCATCGGTCGAGCCGATTTCGTTTGGCGTAGGCTCGTCGAATATTCAAAACAGCAGCATCTTCGGCAAGGTGGGTTTTGCATGGAAAAGCACGCTTTTTGCGGAGGTTACGGGACGTAACGACTGGGTCTCCACCCTGTCCGAAAGCGAACGCTCCTTCTTCTATCCGTCGGTATCGGGCAGTCTGGTGCTTACGGAACTGCTCCCGGAAATCGAACAGCTGGACTTTTGGAAAGTCCGCGGCTCCTGGACGCAAACCAAAATACCGCCGGGAGTCTATTCCATCAATACGACGTATGCCATCAACATGAACAGTATGTACAAGGGGATGACCGGCGCCGTATATCCTTCCACCAGCCGTTCGGGATCGCTCAAGCCGGCGACCCGCGAAGAGTGGGAAGTCGGTACCGAAGCCCGTTTCCTGGATTCGCGCCTGCGTGCCGACGTGGCCTATTTCCACCGGCTGTACTACAACAACCAGCGCGAAGCAGCCATCAGCAAGGCTTCCGGATTCAGCAACATGTTGATCAACTGGGACGAGGAATACCTGCGGAAAGGCTGGGAAATTGCCCTGTCCGGCGATGTGATCAAGAACAAGGACTGGACCTGGACGCCATCGGTGAACTGGGGACGGATGCGTTACGTGTACAACCGGGTCGACCCGCTCTATTCGCAACAGTTCTACTGGGTAGCCGAAGGCGAACAGGTCAACTGGGAACAGCGCGGCGACATTGAGAAAACCCCGGACGGGCAGTATGTGCACCGCGCCGACGGTCTGCTGAAAAAGACGACCGTGGATACCCGCTTCTACAGAGATCCGAACTGGGTATGGGGTTTCTCGAACACGGTGAAGTGGAAGAACTTCTCCCTGCTGCTGTCGTTCGACGGTCGCGTGGGCGGACAGAACGACAACGACTCCGACTGGGACATGTGGCGTACCGGAATGCACCCGGACAGCGACAACCAGTGGCGGTATGACGAAGTGGTGAACGGTTTGCACAACTACGTCGGCCAGGGAGTGAAGCTGGTGGACGGTACGATTCAGTACGATTACAACGGAACGGTGCTTTCCGATACGCGCGTCTTTGCGCCGAACGACATCGAAACGTCGTACGAACAGTACATCCGGCAAATGTACGGCGGAGGGCCGGTCAGCAGTTCGGTGTTCGACCTGACGTTCCTCAAGCTCCGGGAGGCCGCCATCGGATACAGCCTGCCGAAAGAGTATGCGCAGAAACTGAAATTAGACAACCTGCAGGTAAGCCTGATCGGACAGAACCTTTACATCTGGGTAAAGGAATTTAGATGGGCTGACCCGGACAAGGGACAGGATAACGAGAATGCGCCCCTGCCAAGGTATGTAGGTCTTAATTTCAAAGTAGATTTTTAATGTTTAACCGGATAAAAAAATAAGATGGATATGAATTGTTTTTCAAGATATAAAACGGTCTTGTTCGCTATATTGACCGGATGGGCGCTCAGCGCGTGCACCGGCAATTTTGACGACATTAATACCGATCCGAATGCGACGTCCAAGGCTTCGTCGGCGTTGCTGGCAACGAGTGTTACGGGCAACCTGGTCAAGTGGGACATCTGGATTTCGGTGGCCAACGACGGCATGAGGTCTAAAATCATCTGCGACACGGAAGGCGCACAGGCGGCACAGTATAACCTGCTGGGCCGGGGTACGTTTGAAGGGTACAACCTCCTGATCACGGCCGAGAAGATGGTGGACAATGCCACAAGCCCCGCGCTTGCGGATGCCTACAGGGGACTGGCCTTGTTTACCAAGGCCTACAAAATGTACTACACCACCATGCAGATGGGGGACATACCGTACAGCGAGGCGCTGCTGGGCGAGAAGGAAGGGATCATCCAGCCGAAATACGATCCCCAGAAGGACGTGTTCCGCCTGATACTGGACGACCTGGACGCGGCCAATACGTACTTCGCCAATGCGACGGTGGCCTTCGGGGGCGACGTCCTTTTCGACGGCGATCCGAAAAAATGGCAGCGGGTCACCAATTCGTTTGCGCTGAAGGTGCTGATTGCGCTTTCAAAACGGGCGGACGATACGCCCGACCTGAATGTCAAGGCGCGTTTTGCCGAAGTAGCCGCGCGGCCGCTGCTGGAGTCCAACGGCGACAACCTGCGGTACGAGTGCCGCAATCAACCCGGCATGTATCCGCCCTATTACAGGGTTACCAACCAGTCGTGGATGTATCTGCGCATGAGCAGCGTGATGACGGACATACTGAAAAAGCATGACGACTACCGGCTGTTCTACTACGCCGAACCTTCGGAATATTACGAGGCGCAGGGCATTTCCGTATCCGATACGGCCTGCTATCCGGGTATCAATCCGTCGTGGAACAATACCGATATTGAAACGCTGACCGGCGAACGGAAAACGTGCCGCATCAACGCGCGTTATCTGGACGACCCGGACGGCGAGCCGATCGCCCGCGTCGGTTTTGCGCAGCAGGAATTTATCCTGGCCGAAGGCGCCCTGCGGGGCTGGCTGCCCGGACACACGGCTTCGCAGCATTACCTGAAAGCCATCGAAGCCGGGTTGCGCTTTACGGCCGACAACACGAAGGACGATCCCCTTTTCCATCACAACCGGAAGATTACGGACAGCTACATCACGCAACAGCTCGGACGGGCGTCGCTGCAACTGTCCGAAAACCCCGCCGCCTTCGAGGCGGACTTGCAGAAGATCATCGAGCAGAAGTTTGCCGCTTCGTTCATCCAGTACAAGTATGATCCGTTCTATGACAACCGGCGGACGGGATGGCCCGTCTATCCGATTGATCCCTCTACGAATCAGAACGAACTGGTAGACCGCATGCCCATTCGCTGGATGTATCCGATGGAGGAGGCCACCCAGAATACGGAAAGCTATCAGGAAGCCATCGACCGGCAGTTCGGCGGCATTGACGACCATAACGTACACATCTGGTTGACCAGATAATTTCTTAAACCATTTAAATTTGAAATGAACATGTACAGATATATCAGATATACCCTTGTTATTATATGTGCCTGCGCGGCGTTTGCCTGCAAGGAGGATTACGTCCGCGAGATTCCCACGCTGGAAGTGGATGGCGAGTTGAGCCACGACGTGTCGCGCGAAGGTGGCGTTTATTACCTCACCGTACAGGCCAGCGAGCAGTTTACGGCCGCTGCCACCAAAATCTGGTGCAAGACGGAAATCCTGAACGACGTGACGGCGAACAATGTCCGGATCACGGTCGAACCGAATACGGGATTCCTGCGCGACGCCGAAGTAAGTATTGTGGTTTACAGCCTGCCCACCGTCAAGGTGACGATTCACCAGGACGGCGACGATCCGGGCGTCGTTGAACCCGTCGGCCCGCAGATTGCAGGGTCGTGGCTGTTCGGCGATGCCGCCAATCCGGGCAAGGCCGCTCTGGGCAAAGAACTGACGCTGGTGGGCGACGGCTTTACGCAGGTCGCAGGCCCCGGCAGCAGCAAGGCCGTGCGCGTGGCATCGGGCAGCCATTTCATAGCCGATCACGGCATCGAAGCCAATGGCGAAGGACTCAAGGTGAACGAATACACCATCCTGTTCGACTACCGCCTGCCGGCGCTGGACAAATGGTACTGTTTCCTCCAGACCAATCCGGCCAACGGCGACGACGGCGAAATCTTTATCCGCCCGTCGGGTCTTTTGACCAATTCGAACATCGGCTATTCGGACAATATGGTTCCGCAGGATGCGAACTGGCATCGACTGGTGATCTCCTGCAAATCGCCCGAATACTGCAAGTTCTACATTGACGGCGTGCTCTTCTTTGAAGGCAAGACCACCGCCCTGGCCAAAGACAACCGCTATGCGCTCGACCTGGCCGGCGCAGCGCTCTTTGCCGACGATGACAGCGAAGACAGCGACATCGACGTGGCGCAGGTCACCATCTGGGACCAGCCGCTCGGCGACGCCGACATTGCCGCCCTGGGAGCCGTCGGCTCCACCGGGTTCCTGCCCAAAAGCCTCTTAACGGGCGCATGGTTCTTTAACGACGCGGACAACCTTGCGGCTGCCGACGCCGGCGATCCCCTGCAACAGGTAGGAACGGGCTTCACGGCCGTTGCCGGCCCGAACGCCGACAACAAGGCCGTACGCATCGCTACGGGAAGTTATTTCCTTGCTTCGCACGGCATCGCGCCCAACGG
>JAITQL010000181.1 GCA_031288935.1 Tannerella sp. | reverse complement strand
GCACCCGTGCAGCCCCCAATCGCTGCGCTTCATTGGGGGTTAAGCACATTGAACACTCCGTGTTCCGGCGTGTGCGGTCGGTCACCGCGCCGCCATTCCGTGAGGAATGGGAGTTCGGTAGAGATAAATGGCGCCCGTTGATGTTGCATCCCGTACGGGATGCGAGAGGGCAGTCGGGAACGGTTTTCTACCGAACTCCCATCCCCGACGGGATGAATTGAGAATTGAGAATGATTCGCAATATGCGGATCATGGGTGAAAATATCCTTGTATGAATTGAGAAATGAGAATGGAGAATGACGGGGCGCGGTATTTCATTCTCCATTCTCGAAGGCGTTGCCCTTCAATGGACGGCATTGACCGCGGCGCGACGGTCAGCGAAGATCCATCTCCTGTAGCAGGTATCCGGCTCCGGCATACCGGTCGATGATAAAAAGGACATACCGTATGTCTACAATGATGCTTCGCTGGTATTCGGGGATGTACTGAATGTCTCCGCCCACGCCTTCCCAGTTGCGGTCGAAGTTGATGCCGATTAATTCGCCGTAACCGTTCATTACGGGACTGCCGGAATTGCCTCCGGTGGTGTGCGTTGTGGCAGAGAAGCAAACGGGCATCCGGCCGTCCGGCAAACGGTAGCGGTCGAAGTCCTTTGTTTCGTACAGGGTTTTCAGGCGCGGGGGTACGACAAATTCCCAGTTGTCGGCATCTTCTTTGGCCATCACGCCGTCCAGCGTCGTTTGATGCGTGAGGTAGACGGCATCGCGCGGCTTGTATCCCTTCACCTGGCCGTAGGTCAATCGCATGGAAAGATTTGCATCGGGGAAATGCACCTGTTCCCGTTCCATCTCCAGCAACCCTTTCACGTAACTCCGGTGAGCGCCGGCATAACCGGCGTCAAAAGCCTTGAGCGCCTCCGCCAGTTTTGTTTTTTCGTCCTGCATGGCTTTGGCAAAAAGGATCAGGGGATCGCGTTGCAGCTTCTTGGCGGAGGGACGGCTCAGGAAACGGTTCAGGTTCTGCTCGCTGCCGAAGACGGACTGCTCGAAAAGTGCATCCACAAAACGGCCTGCATTGCCTTTGTACCGCCTGCGAATCACGTCGAAACAGGCCGGCTGCCTGTCGGCGGGAATCCACCGCATGTATTCGCCCAGCAGGATAGCGGCGATTTTACGGTCGACTGCCGGCGCATAGTTCCGGTTGGCGAAACGGTGGAAGGCCTTTTCCAGTTCACGCAACTGCCGTTGCTGTTCGTCCCTGTCCTTTCCCTGCAAGGCGCTGACAACGGCCTGAAAGTCGGCGGGTATGTTTGCAAATTCAATTCCCCGGATGATGGCTTCGTCCAGCACCCAGCTGCGCAGGCGCAGGTCTGCGCGTCCGGCCACCGTCTGCCCGATAGCGTCTATCGCCTGCACATACTCTTCGCGCCGGTTCTGTTTTGCCCATTGATACAACCGTTCCTGCCGGGCTTCCTTAACGGCTTCGAACGATTGCTGCCGGATCGCCCAGTTCGACCCGATGGCGTTTTTATACGCATTCGTCGAACCCGCATATTTCCCTGCATACTGAAGCCGCACGGCCGGGTCTTTCAGCATCTCTTCGAGCATGGCCTGCTGGCGCAGCTCGCGGAAATGAATCCGCACGGTATTGTCGATGTCGCGCCGTTCGGCTACTTCCCACGACGTGTAATACTGGTTTGTCCGTCCCGGAAAACCGATCATCATGGCGAAATCGCCTTCCTCAACACCTTTGAGCGAAAGGGTGAACCAGCGTTTGGGATGAAGCGGAATATTCGATTCGGCGTATGCGGCCGGATTCCCGTGTACGTCGGCATAGACCCGGAAGAGGGAGAAGTCTCCGGTGTGGCGCGGCCACATCCAGTTGTCCGTATCCGCGCCGAACTTTCCGATGGACGAAGGGGGCGCCCCGACGAAACGGACATCCGAATAGACCTTTTTGGTGAACAGGTAATACTGGTTTCCTCCATAAAACGCCTTGATTTCTACATCCATTCCCGCGTGTTCCCGCAATGCGTTCTCCCCGGCAAATTGCTTTGCCAGGCCGTTCAGGTACGCAGGGGAAAGATAGTTCATCGACTGCGGGTCGGTATCTTTCTCCAGTTCTTTTTTTACGTACTCCGTGACGTCTTCTATCTTTTCAACAAGCGTCACCGTCAGTCCGGGACAGGGCAACTCTTCCCTGCGCGAAGCCGCCCAGAACCCGTCGGTCAGATAATCGTGCTCCAGCGTACTGTGCGACTGAATCATGCTGTATCCGCAATGATGGTTGGTCAGTACCAACCCCTCGGACGAGATGATTTCGCCGGTACACCCGCTGCCGAACAGCACGACGGCGTCTTTCAGCGACGTCGAGTCGGGACTGTAAATGTCATGCTCCTGCAGTTTCAGCCCTGACGCCCGCATCTCGGCCGAACGCTGATACAGCAGCGGAAGCGGCCACATGCCTTCGTCCGCCCGTGCATATCCTGTCAGCAGCAAACTGATCAGAATGATTTGCCATCTGTTTGTATTCATTATCTTTTAATCAAAGTCAGGTTTGTACTTTCGTGAACTTGCCTGCCGGACAACATGCCGCAGGCAGCCAGGATGTCTTCTCCCCTGGAGAGGCGAATGGTGCAGAGAACGCCCTTCCCGTTCAGCGTATCGCGGAAGAGTTCCATTTGTTCCGGGCTGCTGCATTGCAGGGGAACGCCGGGAACGGCATGGAAGCGAATCAGGTTGACCCGGCAGGGGATGCCGCGCAGCAAACGGGCTAATGCCCTGGCATGCGCCGGCGAATCGTTTTTACGTTCAAACAGGATGTATTCAAACGAAACGCGCCGCTGATGTGCAAAGTCGTATTGCTTGATCAGGCGGATGACCTGTTCCGCCGGAAAAGCCCTTTCTGCCGGCATGAGCGCCAGGCGTTCCTCCGGATAAGGCGAATGAAGGCTGACGGCCAGGTGGCAGGCGCTTTCGTCCAGAAAACGCTGCAACCCGCTCATCACGCCCACCGTCGAGACGGTTATGCGTTTCGGACTCCAGCCGTAACCATACGGAGCCGTCAGGATTTCCAGCGCTTTAAACAGCGCATCCGCATTGTCGAACGGCTCGCCCATCCCCATGAAAACCACGTTGGTTAACTGTGCAGCCTCCGGCGCCGAGTGAATCTGATTGATGATCTCGTGCGCCGTCAGATTACCGGCAAAACCCTGCTTGCCTGTCATGCAAAACAGGCAGTTCATTTTGCATCCCGCCTGTGAAGACACACACAGCGTCGCCCGTTCTTCAGCCGGGATGAACACGGTCTCGACCGACCGGCCGGAGGCCAGTGCGAAGAGGTATTTCACGGCGCCGTCTGCAGATTGCATCCGCTCGCCCGGCGGATAAGCGCCCACTTCATACGACGCTTCAAGCGCCGCGCGTTTGGCCGCCGCTATGTTTGTCATCTCCGCAATCGAGCCGGCTTTCTTCCTGTATATCCAGTCTGCCAGCTGTCCGGCAGCATATGCCGGCAATCCGGTCTGCGCAGCCACGTCTTTCAACTCTGCCAGTGTCATGCCCAGCAGGGGCGCTTTCGATACCGTATTTTCCATTATTCAGCAAGTTGTTTTATTGTAATCGGCTACTGCCTTGAACCGGGTCGGAATGTTTTCGGGCGGCACGTCCGGCAGGATATGGCGCTCCGTATGGAACACAAACCCGCCGCCCGCCTGCGGAAAATATCTCCATCCGTTGAGTGACGATTCGGAATTAAAAAGTTGAAGATTTGAAAAGGAGCAAGCCTTTTCAAATCTTCAAATAACATCTCCCTGCATGTTGCAGGTTTAATCAAAGCGGATCCGCCGGTCTGTGATTTTCGCATTTTCAACCAGGGCCTGCACGGCCTGATACCCGACACGATAGGCATTGCTTGCCTCAAGGGTACTGACTTCGCTTGCCTCGTTATATTCCCTGGATTCCTGCGTCCGGTTTGTGACGGTAAATACATACACGCCGTTGTTTCCGATCACCGGGCCGCCCAGCTGATTGACCGGGGCATACGCGACTTCCGCATTCAGTACCGGTTCCAGGCCGATGCCCGTAATGCGGGACGTATTCATGTTAATGAATTTCACCGTATCCAGCGTCGAATTCATTGCCTGCACGTAGGCGTCTATCGTCTGGAGATTTTTCTCCTTCAATCTTTTCACGATTTCCGCTCCTTTCTTCCGGGCGGTCAATTCCATTTTCAGCACGGGCGCTACCGATGCAAACGATTGATAGCCTTCCGGCAGTGTCCCTTTGCGAATCGCAAGAACAAAGTTATTCTTGCACTCGAAGATGGTAGACACTTCATCCTTGCCGGCGCTTTCAAATGCCCAGCGAATAACCTGGCGCGAATCGACTACAGAGCCTATCGTCCGGTCTTCGGTAGTCACTCTTACGTTCGACACCATATTGTAACCGGCCTCCTTTGCCGCCAGGCTTATTTTTGCCGCCGTGTTGTTTTTCGACAGGAACTGGTTTAGCTCGTTATAAATTTGTCCGTATGTTTTCGTGCTCGGCGTAACGGAGAGTGAAATGTGCGCCACCTTATACTTGGGAACGTCTGCCGTCTTTTCCGACACCTTGACGATGTGCGTGCCGTAAGTCGTTTTCACAATCACGGGCTGATTCACCTGCGCCGAGAAGACGGCATTCCTGAAATCCTCTCCGATTTCCGTCAACGCCACCGATTCGGTCAGCCAGCCGATTTCACCGCCCCTGGCCACACTCTGCTGGTCGGCGGAATAGTTGGAGACCAGTTCTTCAAAACTGCCTCCGGTTTTCAGGACGTCCAGCAGGCTGTCCGCCAGCGGAGCCACGTTAACGCCCGCCTGTCCCGGCAAAAAGATATGGCTGACCCGCACGGAGTCGGGAGCCGTCGTTTTGTCTATCAGCTTGTACAGGCGATAGCTGTCGCTCTCGAACAACGGGCCTGCCACCTCGTCCACAGCGGCGCCGGCGATAAACGATGCGATGCCCGGTTCCCATTCCTTTTCCGACTTGAAGGCGTCGACATACTGCATTTCCGGATGAAGGTTCGCCATTTCAACCACGCTGGTCACATTCGCCAGTTCGTCCCCGAGTTTTCCGATCTCGTCCTCTACCTTGTTATAATCTTCCCGGCTGGGACGAATATCCACGGAGATGTAATCCATGATCCGTGTTTCCTTTTGCTTGAACTGTTCTTTGCGCCGGTCGTACAGCCGTTTCACTTCCGCGTCGCTGACGTTCACCAGCGAATCGGCAACGGTGGCATACGACTGCATGGCAAACGCGATATCCGAACTTTCCAGCCCGCCTTCGTAGGCGTTTTTAGCATCGAGCGGATTGGCAACGATGGCTTTGGAAAGCAGCATCGTATACTTTTCCTGCAAGCGTTGCTGCTTGAGGTTCCGTTCCCAGAACAGCCAGTAGTTCCGCACGTTTTCAATTTCCGCCCGCTGGTTTTGCGGCACGACATCCATGTTTTCGATGGTCTTGAGGACATTCAGCGCTCTTGCCTTGCTGAACACGCCGGTCTGGGGATCCGTAAACAACGGGATTTGCCGCACCATCGGCGACACGTTTTCACCCTGAATCATGTCAAACAGTTCTTCCGACGTCACTTTGATTCCGAACTTATCAAGCGCCCCGTTCAACACGATCTCCTGTACCATGGAATTATATACGCTCTGACGGATCTGGACGGAATACTCGTCCATATTTGCACTGCTGTTTCCCATCTTGTATACATTCGTCATCTCTTCGATTCTGGCCTGATAGTGATTGTAATCAATCACTGCGCCGTCCACGCTTGCCACTTCATCTTGCGGTGTGCTGAAGTACGAAGAACCGGAGTTCAAAAAGTCACCGATAATAAAGGCAAACAATGCCACTCCGACAACTCCTACCAACAGACCCGAAAGGTTTCTGATTTTCTCTAATGTAGCCATTTTGTACTATCTCTTTATACTATTTCTCATTCAAAGGCGCAAAGGTATAAAAAAAAAGAAATCCGTAAAGCATTTCCGCCGTTTTTTATATTCAAAGATTCAAAGATTCAAGGATTCAAAAATTCAAAGATTCGCGGTGTTCCTTTCGGAATACCTGTTACCGATGGCAAACTCCGTCCGGAGAAGCCGCCATGAAGGGCGTTGCCCTTCCGCTGTTTGCACGGACGGGCGATCCTGCCAAAAACACAGCCCCACTTCGAAAGACACCGCCGTCCCTGCGAGGCACGAAGCAGCCCGGAGAGTACCGCTGGATTGCTTCACTTCGTTCGCAAGGACGGAGTGCGGTATTCTCTTCGGAATACCGGTTACCGTATAGCAAAACCCCGCTCTGTGTTTATATTCTTACATTTCATCATTCTTCATTATTAATACTTACTTCTTAATTCTCCAAAGTATTTCATCACTCTTCATTCCCTTCGCCGGCGCAGCCGCCATGAAGGGCTACGCCCTGTGAAACGTGTTGCGACCGCATTCCCCCCAAGCCCTGAAAGGGCGCAGGCTGCTATGGTTCTCAGGTTTTCAGCCTGATGGACAGGGGGCGCGTCATCTCTTCGCAGGGCGATGTCCTGCGCTATTGTCCGGAAGGTTTTTAGCCTTCAATGGATGACATTGACGACGGCTACGGCGAACTTTTGAACGTTGACCAATACTAATATTTATTAAACGCGCGTGTTTTGTCAAACGGCAAGTTGTATTATTGGGAGAAATGCGTTTCCTTTGTCCCTCAAACGTATAATTAATTTAAAAATATAATCGGCATGGAGAAACCGTATGTAATCGGAATAGATATTGGAGGCACGAACACGGTGTTCGGCGTGGTAGATGCAAGAGGAACCATTTTACACAGCGGTTCCATCAAAACCGGTCGGTATGAAGACCTCAACGACTATGTCGCGGCGCTGGCCGATGCAATGCAGGGCGTTATTGAGAAAGCCGGCGGGAAGGATCAGATCAGGGGAATCGGCGTGGGCGCGCCCAACGGCAATTATTTTACGGGTAATATTGACTTTGCCGCGAATTTGCCCTGGAGAGGCCGGATTCCGCTGGCGCAGTTGATTTCGGACAAAACCGGTATTCCGGTAACGTTGACCAACGATGCCAATGCGGCAGCTATCGGCGAGATGACCTATGGCGCGGCCAAGGGAATGAAGGATTTTATTGTGATTACGCTCGGCACGGGCGTCGGCAGCGGTATCGTAGCCGGCGGGAATCTGGTCTACGGACACGACGGTTTCGCCGGCGAACTGGGGCATACGATTATCCGCCGCGAAAACGGACGCCAGTGCGGATGCGGGCGCCGGGGTTGTCTGGAAGCGTATACCTCGGCCATAGGCGTTGCCCGTACAGCGAGCGAACTGCTGATTACCCGTACGGAATACAGCCAGCTGCGCGAACTGAATCCGGAATCGATTACCTCGAAAGATGTTTACGAAGCCGCTGTCAAAGGCGATAAATTGTCGATCGAGATATTTGAAAAGACCGGCTGGATGCTGGGCGAAGCGTTTGCCGACTTCATCGCCTTCTCCAGTCCCGAAGCCATCATTCTGTTTGGCGGCCTGACGAAAGCCGGCGACCTGCTCATGGAGCCTGTCCGGCGCTCGATGGAGAAAAACGTCCTGAAAGTGTTCGAGGGCAAGACGAAACTGTTGTTCTCGCAGCTGAAGGAAAGCGATGCCGCAGTGTTAGGCGCCAGCGCATTGGGCTGGGAAGTGAAAGAATAGGAGGATGAGTTCGCATTTCGCATGAACGTGCATTTATACTTACATTACACATATGAAGAAAATAATTGTTTTACTCTGTCTGGCTCTGGGATGCCGCGGAGTCAACGGACAACGCTCATGGCAGTTTGAGTCTCCCAAGCGATTGTTTCTGGAAGGGAAAGAATTTTTCGATCTGAAAAACTATCCCGGCTGTGCAGACAAACTCAACGCTTACAAGGGACAGTCTGCCGACGGGGATTTGATACAGGAGGCCGACTACATGCTGGCGTTTATCGCCTTTGAACAGGGACGCAAGGATGCCGGCGCGGTCTTGGAGCACTATCTGGACATCTATCCGGATACACGCCACCGAAACGAAATATGCTTTCTGCTCGGATCGGTTCATTTTGCCGAAGGCGCTTACCAAACGGCGCTTTACTGGTTGAACGAGTCGGACATGGATCGCCTCGGTCCGGCGCAAAACGAGGACTATACGTTCCGGATGGCTTATTCGTTACTGCAGTTAGGCAACCTGAAAGAGGCGCAGCCGTATTTCCTGCGGCTCCGGCAAACCGGGACAACCTTCCGGGATGCGGCGTCCTATTACCTGGCGTATATTGATTACGCCCAGGGAAATTACAAAAGCGCCCTGAGCGAATTTACCGAACTGAAGAATCATCCGCTTTATCGGGAACAGTCCCTTTATTATATTACCCAGATTCACTATCTCCAGAATCAGTACGCCAAGGTGATCGCCAGCGGCGAGGAACTGCTGGATACCTATCCGGACAGCGGCAACAACGCCGAAATATCGCGGATTCTGGGCAATGCGTATTATCATCAGGGAGATCAGGAAAAAGCGCTTGCCAGGCTGAGCGAATATGTGGAATCGACCGAAACGCCCATGCGGAGCGATCTCTATCTGCTGGGCGTATGTTATTACAACCGGAAAAATTACAAAAAGGCGATTCAGTCGTTTTCGGAAACCGTCAAGGAGCAGGATGCGCTGACGCAAAACGCATACCTGTACCTCGGACAGTGTTACCTGAAGCTGAACGACCGGAACAATGCCCGCATGGCCTTTGAATGGGCGGCCACGTCCGCGCATGACAAGCAGGTGCAGGAAACGGCCATGTACAATTACGCCCTGTTGATTCATGAAACCTCGTTCTCCGGTTTTGGCGAATCGGTGAAGATTTTTGAAGACTTCCTGAACGACTTCCCCGAATCACAGTATGCGGATAAAGTAAACGATCATCTGGTGGAAGTGTATCTGACGACGAAAAATTACGAATCCGCCTTGGCGTCCATGGACAAAATCCGCCAGCCGAGCACAAAAATACAGGCAGCCAAACAAAACGTCCTGCTCCAGTTAGGCGCGCAGGC
>JAITQL010000105.1 GCA_031288935.1 Tannerella sp. | reverse complement strand
ATTGCCGTGAGAAGTCGGCAGACGTCACAGTAGCAGGGATAAGAGCTTGCCGGGAATAAACCGGCAGCAAGAGCCTCACGAACTGCGAAGGACAGAACTTTAAGAAGTGTATGAAAATGAAAGTTGCCAAATGAAGCGATGTGGAATTAGAAAAAAAGAATCTATTGATGTATCTTTGCCGTCCGGAATGAATAAAAAACAATGGGAAAAGGATTGAAAAGGATTGCAATCAAGGTTGGCAGTAACGTGCTGACGCGCAAGGACGGCACGCTGGATGTAGAGCGGATGTCGGATTTGGTTGCACAAATCGCCGTGTTGCGGACGCGGGGGATTGAGGTGGTACTGATCTCGTCCGGGGCTGTGGCTTCCGGACGGAACGAAATCAGACCGGTCAAGAAACTGGATGCCGTCTCCTCGCGACAGCTTTACTCGGCCGTGGGACAGGCCAAACTCATCAACCGCTATTTCGAGTTCTTTCATGAACACCGGCTGGTGTGCGGGCAGGTGTTGACGTCCAAGGAAAACTTCAGTAGCCGGACGCATTATCTGAACCAGAAGAACTGCATGGAAACCATGCTCGAAAACGGCGTTATTCCCGTTGTGAACGAAAACGATACCGTGTCGGTGACGGAACTGATGTTTACCGATAACGACGAATTGTCCGGACTGGTGGCGGCCATGATGAACATGGACGCGCTGATTATCCTGAGCAATGTGGATGGCATCTACGACGGCAACCCGGCTTCGCCGGAGAGCCGGGTGATCCGGGAAATTCCCGAAAAGGCGGACGTGTCGACGTTTATCCAGCCGGAGAAGTCTGCCTTCGGACGGGGCGGCATGTTGACGAAGTATCATATTGCACGAAAAGTGGCGGACGAGGGGATCGTCGTATTCATCGCCAACGGGACGAGAAAAAATATCCTGCCCGAATTGGCGGCCGGCGGAGAGGTGGTCTGCACCCGCTTTCTTCCGGCAGAAAAACCGGCAAGCGGCATCAAGAAATGGATTGCCCACTCGGAAGATTTCGCCAAGGGAACGGTGGTTATCGACAGGGGGGCGGAAAGCGTGCTGTACGGAACGAAGGCGAGCAGTATTTTGTTTGTCGGCATCACGCGGATCACCGGACGCTTCCGCAAGGACGACATCATCCGGATCGTGAATGAAGAAGGAAGACAGCTGGGGGTCGGGCGTGCCGGCTACGACTGCGAAAAGGCCGCTGCCCTGATCGGCAGACGCAATGCGCGGCCGATGGTTCATTACGATTATTTGTGCCTGGACGGAGATTCGGTCAACGGCAAATCACAGGAAAACAAAATCACAGATCATTAAATAAAAACAGGAATATGGAACAGATTAAACAAGCGGTAACCGCATCGCATTCGCTGCTTGAATGCAGTGACGGACAAATCGTCCGGGTATTGACGGATGCCGCCGATACGCTGCTGGCAAGGCAAAGCGAGGTATTGGAAGCCAATGCGAACGACCTTGCGCGGATGGATCCGGACGATCCCAAGTACGACCGGCTGAAGCTGACGGAGAAGCGCCTCGAGGGAATGGCCGGCGACATGAAACAGGTGGCTTCGCTGCCCTCGCCGGTGGGAAGGATTCTGCACGAGGAGACCCGTCCGAACGGCATGAGACTGAAAAAGATTGCCGTGCCGTTCGGCGTCATCGGCATCATCTACGAAGCAAGGCCGAACGTGACGTTCGATGTCTTTTCGCTGTGCTTGAAGTCCGGCAATGCCTGCCTGCTGAAAGGCGGTTCGGACGCGCACGAATCCAACCGGATGCTGGCCGGAATCATTCGGGAGGTTTTGCAGAAGCACGGGATGA
The DNA here is from genome assembly GCA_031288935.1 of Tannerella sp. Lineage (GTDB taxonomy): Bacteria > Bacteroidota > Bacteroidia > Bacteroidales > Tannerellaceae > Tannerella. The sequence continues at coordinate 2,970 of JAITQL010000105.1, read as the reverse complement.
ATCCGGACGTCTGCACGCTGCTGCCGCCCGGCCGCGAGGCCACGGCCGCTTTGTTGCAGGCCGAGGGGAGCGTGGATCTGGTCATCCCGCGCGGAAGCAGCGCACTGATCAAGTATGTGCGCGACCATGCGCGCGTGCCGGTCATCGAAACGGGCGCCGGCATCTGCCATACCTATTTCGACCGGGACGGAGACCGGGAAAAGGGGCGCGACATCGTGTACAATGCCAAAACGCGGCGCGTCAGCGTCTGCAATGCGCTGGACTGCCTGATAGTCCACCGGGACCGGCTGGCGGACTTGCCCTTCCTTTGCAGCAAGCTGTCCGGCAAACAGGTGACGCTCCATGCCGACGAACCGGCGTTGACCGCCCTGTCCGGACACTATCCGCAGGAGCTTCTTCTGCCGGCCGTGCCGGAGAGTTTCGGCACGGAGTTTCTGGATTATAAGATGAGCATCCGTACCGTATCCTCCCTGGACGAAGCGCTGCAACACATCGCCCGCTACAGCTCGAAGCACAGCGAAAGCATTGTCAGCGAATCGGCGGAAGCCGTCCGCCGATTCGAGCGGCAGGTGGACGCCGCCTGCGTGTACGCCAACGTGTCGACCGCATTTTCCGACGGCGCCCAGTTTGGCTTCGGCGCGGAAATCGGCATCAGTACGCAGAAGCTGCACGCCCGCGGGCCGATGGCCTTGCCCGAACTGACGACGTACAAGTACGTGATCGAGGGCGAAGGACAAATCAGAGAAAATTGAAAAATCAAGCATTAAAAACAGAAAGAAAAGAAAATGAGAAATTTTACATGTGTACAGGACATCGGCGACTGGAAACAGGCCGTTTGCGAGGCGCTGGACGTCAAGAAAGACCGTTACCGCTTCACGGAGCTGGGAAAAAACAAAACCCTGATGATGATCTTCTTCAATTCCAGCCTGCGAACGCGCCTGAGCACGCAAAAGGCGGCCATGAATCTGGGCATGAACACCCTTGTGCTGGACATAAACCAGGGCGCCTGGCGGCTGGAAACGGAGAGGGGCGCGATCATGGACGGCGACAAGCCGGAGCACCTGCTGGAAGCGATCCCGGTGATGGGCTGTTACTGCGACGTGATCGGCGTGCGTTCCTTTGCACGCTTCGAAAGCAAGGATGACGACTACAGTGAAAAAATACTGAACCAGTTCATCCGGTATTCGGGTCGTCCCGTCTTCAGCATGGAAGCCGCCACGCGCCACCCCCTGCAAAGTTTTGCCGATCTGATCACGATCGAGGAATACAAAAAGACGGAACGTCCGAAAATCGTACTGAGCTGGGCGCCCCATCCGCGCGCCTTGCCGCAGGCCGTTCCCAACAGTTTCGCCGAGTGGATCAACGCCACGGGATACGAACTGGTGATCACGCATCCCGAAGGCTACGAACTCGACCCCTCCTTTGTCGGGAACGCCCGCGTGGAATACGACCAGCGCAGGGCTTTTGAAGGCGCCGATTTCATCTATGCCAAAAACTGGGCGGCGTATGCAGACCCCTGCTACGGGAAAGTGCTCCACGCCGACCGTGCCTGGACGGTAGACACCGAAAAAATGGCCTTGACGGACAATGCCTTTTTCATGCACTGTCTGCCTGTGCGCCGCAATATGATTGTTTCGGACGACGTGATTGAAAGTCCGCAAAGCATCGTCATTCCCGAAGCCGCCAACCGCGAAATATCCGCGCAGACCGTCCTCAAACGCATCCTGGAAGGATTGGGAACGCATTGATCCGACGGCAAGGGAAATCCCGTTCCACCCGGAGCGCGGCACAGGAAAAACAACAGTGTGCCGCCCGTCCCTGCAAACAGCGGAAGGGCAACGCCCTGGCAAGCATCAGCACAGGGCAACGCCCTGTGACCCCGTCGACCACCACCAACGAAGCCCTGAAAGGGCGCAAGCCCGGTTTCATAACTGCTTGCGCCCTTTCAGGGCTTGGGGATCATCGCGTCATCATACACAGGGCGTTGCCCCGTGCTACTGCTTAAAGGGCGTTGCCCTTCCACCGTTTACTCGGACGGGCGCCACCGCAAAAAACACCGCCGTCCATCCCGGCAGGGATGGCAGTCCGGTAGAAAACCGTTCCGCCGCCCTCTCGCATCCCGTACGGGATGCAACGGGAAAGAAGACCTGTTGCGTTTTCGCCATATCACCTTCCATTTAATATTGCAGGGATTGTGTCGGGGTTGTGATGAGGAAAGGGTATTTCATAATGCTTCCCGTCTCCCCGATGCGAACATCTCGCATATAGACGCCGTTCATTTCTTTTCGTAAAAGCGCACCCAGTCTATCCACATTTCTACCGGCAGGTCGGCAGGCGCTACGCTTCCGACCCAGGAGCCGCCCAACTGCATGTCGAGCAGCAGGTAGTAATCGCGGTTGAAGGGGAATTGACCTTCCTTGCCGGTTTCGATGCGGGGATAGGTGAAGGTGTGCAGACCGTTGATGTCGAACGACAGGCTGTCGGGGTACATCTCGACGGCGTAAACGTTGTAGCCATCCGGGTCGATAGCGCCGGTTGCGCCTTGCCCGGGTTCTTTGATGCCCAGCGTGTGGGTGTAAAAGGAATGGACGGTTTGGTAGGCGATGCTTTCACCGTTTAGCCTTTCCATGATGTCAATCTCGCCGCCGTCAGGCCAGAGAGTATTGTCGAAGGGAAGCAGCCAGAAGGCCGGCCATGCGCCGGTAGCTTTTCCCAACTTGGCGCGTATCTCAATCCGCCCGTTACCGAAGCCGACCTTGTCTTTGGTAAACAGGCCGCCGGTGAGGAAGGTCGCAGTGTCGTCGGGCAGGGCGGTGTTGTTGAGGCCGCGTAAAATCAGTTGTCCGCCGGATACCTGATAGCAGGAGTCGTAGTCGGACATGAAGTTGTTCCAGTCCGACACGTGCCTCGGTATTTTACTCCAGCGGGAAGCGTCAAACGTGTCGCCGTCAAAATTTTCTTCCCAGACAA
>JAITQL010000122.1 GCA_031288935.1 Tannerella sp. | reverse complement strand
CCGACTGTCCCATTCCCGTAGGGAATATCGCCCGGTAGAAACGCATCGCTCCCGCCTTACCCGGCATTCCGTCAGGAATGCATCCATTATTACCGGTGGCATACCTGACGGCATGCCGGATTGTGTAGACGTATTCCTTTCTACCGGGCTATAATCCCTACCGGGATTGTTTGCCTGTTGTTATAACTTGATTATTTTTCATCACTAAAGAAGCCGATTCAAAATTCAAGATTCGGTGTTTCACGCGGATTAAACGCCGTTAAAATCTCAGAACTCCTGACCTGCTACGAATGACACGGTCAAAATTCAAAGATTCGTTTCTGTCACGTCCTAAAAAAAGCTGACAAGTTATGATTCTATTTTTACTATTTTAATTCTTGATTTTCAATTCCCCGGATTGCTTTACTGCGTTCGCAAGGACGGGGCGCGGCGTTCCTTTCAGAATACCTTTGACCGCATGGCAAACTTTGCCCGAACGGGGACGTTGCGCGCAACCTCTCTACAATTTGCAGGGCAATCACGTTGTGCGGTTGTGCGGTCTCCGCAGGTCGACGGGTTGCGGTGATGAAAATTTCACCTGAAAGGCGAAACAGCGTCTCGAAAAAAGATTCGGCCGTTTCTTTCCAGGTTTTCATTTTTACGGAAAAATCGTTTAACTTTGCGCGCTGTATCAAACCGACTGAAATGAGTGACTGCTACAATCGACTGAAACTTCCTTTGCTTGCGGAGAAAAAATGGGCATTCGGCCTGATTTTCTTCATCCTGTTTTTCAATCCCCTGTTTTATTTCTGGGCGGGGGACGTAAGTATGACGGACAAATGCTTGTCGTGGGTTGTATGTGCAGTTTCCGGTGTGGCTGTTTCCTGCATCGCCCTGTTTCTGAAGAAAAGAGGTGAAAAAATCTTCCTGACCGTCTTCTTCCTGCTTTCCGCGGCGCCGAACGTCATCGTATGGAGCTATCTCCATCTGTCCGACATCTACATGAGAAGAGACATGTTCTGGGTCATATTCGATTCCAACATAACGGAATCTGCCGAATTTGTGCAGCAATTCATTACCTGGCCGTTTTTTCTGGTCGGACTTGTCTATGCCGGCGCCGGTCTCTTTTTCATCTCGAAAACAAAATCCGGACATGCCCTCCCGATACGGAAATATCCGTTTCTCTTCGCGCTTTCCATCCTTGTCATCCTGACCGACGTATCGTTCCAGTATCTTAGCCAGGCCATTCCGACACTGGAATTTTACAAAAGCTATCTGCTCTTCCGCAGAGAGTTTTACGTCTTTGAAAAAGAGAAGGCACTCCGCATGAAGTTGACGGCGGATGTACGTTGCCTGCTCCCCGACACGACGTCCGGACATACATTTGTCATACTCCTTGGTGAATCAACAGCCACCTGTCACATGGGGATCTATGGCTATTTTCGCCGGACGACGCCCCGCATGGAAAGCCGAAGCAGCACGCTGGATATTTACACGGACGTCGTTACGCCGGATACCCACACGTACGGCGTCATGCAAAAGACGCTTACATTTGCCAGTCACAGCCATCCGGAATATTACAGGGAAAAAGCCTCCATCGTGGAACTGTTCAATGCCGCCGGATTCGAAACCTTCTGGATTGCCAACAACCCGATTCTCGACAAGTGGGGCGCCAGTTATGGCGTTATCGCGCAGGAAGCCGGTCAGGTGTTCGATGTCAGCCTGTCCAAAAAACCGGACGGAATCGTACTTAACAGCCTGAAAAAAATTCTCGACGGCAGCGACGGCGAATCCTCCGGGAAGAACAAAGCCATATTCATTCATCTGATGGGAAGTCACCATACCTACCACTCGCGGTATCCCGACGAGTTTGACCGGTTCAGCCATAAACGCGACGGCGATTTGGCCGACATGGGCTTTCGCGATCACAAAATGAAACAGACCATCGACGAATACGACAACTCCATCCTGTATGGCGACTTCGTGTACGACTTGATACTGCGGGAACTGGAAGAAACCGGCGACTCGGCCTGGCTGCTGTTTTTCTCCGACCACGGGGAAGAAGTCTTCGACACCCGCGCAGCCAGCGGACATCACATGTCGAATGTATATCCCTGTCAGTGCCGCATCCCATTCATCCTTTGGCGTTCGGAAAAGTACAGGGCGGAAAATCCGGATATAGTCGTCGACCCCTCCCGTCCATACAGCACAGAAGATGTGATCTACTCCATCTCGACACTCAGCAAACTGGAATATGAAGGCAACAACAAAACCCTGAGCATCTTTTCGCCGGAATACCAGGCGCCGGTCAAACGCCGGGTCGGCAAGGAGGAGTATGAAAGCATACTGAAAAAAAGCAGGTAGACAAACGATATTCTCAACATTCTGCGCATAAACGCTGCCATCAGGATGAACGGTATTCGCATACCTTACCTGACTTGCCATAAATTCAGCAAGCCGTTGGTCAAGCTTGACCGAATGGTTGTTTCCTCCCGGAGAATCGGCTGATATTTAAATGAACAGGGTCGTACAGGATGTTTTGCAAGTCGTATTGTACATGTGCCTGCCGAGACAACATTCCCGGTCATCCATCATACAACCTGTATACTTACAAATTACTGATACGTTTAACGATATATTCAAGTTGCTTTTTTGAAATATACTCTGAAACGATCCGGTTTTTGTGTGATAAAGCGCATTCCCGTTGCATTTCATCACAATTCTTTGTTCGGAAGGCTTGTTTAAAACCACAAAAGTGTACTTTTGCAAATAAAACTTTTATTCATTTTGAATAGAATAATAAAAACAGATTCACGACATTGTGTGAAATAATTAATATGATAATCAGGCTATTATTAGTTGTAATCATTAGTATCGGTTGCGCAACGGCAAGTCGAGCGCAAGCAGGAAATCGGGCATTGCCGGTTTTGGACGGGATGTGGCTAAAAGATATTCCGCAAATACTTTATTGTTCCTGTCTTGAAAAGATTCAATTTAAGGCAAACAATGAGCAAATAAAAATTGCTTTTTGTTGTCTGTACATGGGTCAAGCCAATCCGCCTCATTGTTTTTCGGTTGCCGGTGAACGCTTTGTTCCCGAGTGGCAATCTGATTGTTTGCCGGCTGTAAATAAAACTTGTTTGATGCTGGCATCTTATCCTCCCGAAAATATCATGAACTTCACTGATGATGAGGTGTTCAATATGACTTTTTTTATTCGTCAATGAGTAAGTATGCAAAGTATGGAGTTAAACATTAAAGGTATACTTAACAGGGGGATCGTTTTTTTCATTTGTGTATGGGTATATCCTCTCGGATATGCACAGAATAACATTGTACCCCATACGGCTGACTGTGGCGGTACGCGCCCGCCATTCGCCTTTGACGTCCGGCAGGTGTGGCTGTCTAACGGAGGAACGGCAAATTCAGTGACAACCCCCATTGTGGGAGATATGGATGGTGATGGCAAAACGGAAGTATTGGCATTAAATTCCGGTAAAAATACAATTCAGATATGTGAAGACAGTTCCAAGAGTGCGTATTTATATGAAGTAAGCAGCGATCCCGGCAAGCGTCCGATTCCATTTGTGAATCGGTGGACAGTACCATTTCCGCTTAGCGCCGGTGATTGCCGAGGTGTTACTCCTGTAGTTGCTTCGACGTCGGGAACCATCCGCCGTCTGATGACATGCAACTTGGCGGGAATGTCGGTTTGTGATGACTCTACGGCTGCTGAAGCATACGAAATTCCGGTAGAGCGCTTCGGAATGTATATCGCGAAAGCGCTCATTGGAGACATTATGTGATGAGAAAAGTCATTGTGAAATGATTTTACCCCCCTATTTAAGGGTTTTTTTATGTTATGTTGCGAGATAGTCCGGGAATTTTCCCGGACTATCTTATTTTGTACACCGTGCATGCTAAGGATTCAAGGATTCAAAAATTCAAAGATTCATTGCCTCCGCTGTCTCTGCAAGCGCAGTGAAGGAGGTGAGAAAAGGCACACAACAAAAAGGGTAGAAAGGAAAACCCCCTTCTACCCTCGAATCTTTGAATCCTCGAATTTTTGAATTTTTGAATCTTTGAATTTTTGAATTTTTGAATTTACTTTCTGTATTTGCAGCAGCAGGGCAATTTCTTGTAGACTTTGTCCGGAGCTGAGTCCTTGTCGGTATCGTGACCTGCTTTGGCTATCGCCTTTGAAATGGCTTCTATGGAAGTCTTCTCCGGATCGAAGTTTACATGCAGTTCCTGATACTCCCGATCCCAGGATACGGACGATACGCCCTTCACGTCTTTGGCCGCCTTTTCGATACGTGTCTTGCACATACCGCAACTGCCCGACACCTTCAGGTGCGCATGGGTGTCCGAGGCTTTCGCTACCGACACCGCGTTACTTTGTTCCCCCGACACGGTCGGACGGGAATACACACTGCCCGTTCCTGCCAGGAACGCGACGACTACTGATAAAACTAACTTCTTCATCTTCTTTTGTTTTAATTTGGTTTATGAATCTATGAACTAAAAAACTTAATTCCTGTATTTGCAACAATCCGGCAACAAGGTATAAACGGACAAACCGGCTTTATATTTTGCCGTGTCGTGTCCAACTGCGGCAACAGCCCTGGCGACGGCGTCGGCGGACGTCTGCCGCGCGTCGAAACGCACGTGCAACTGCCGGGTCTCCATGTCCCAGGAGGCCGCCGTCACGCCGGGCACCTTCCGCGCGGCGTCTTCGATCCGTTCCCTGCACATCTCGCACAACCCTTCGACACGGAGCGCCGCCTCCTCGCCCGCCGGCGTCGCGGACGGCGCCCCGTTCATCATGCTGCGCTTGCCCTCCAGCTGCGCGCTGGCGTCGATCGTAAAGGCGCCGTTCGTCACCACTTCCTCGCCTTCGGCAATGCCGGACGCGATGATGCAGGTCTCTCCCAGTGTCGCTCCCAGTTCCACTTCCCGCAGATGAAACGTCGGTTGGGAGGTGTCCGGCTGCCTTACGTACACGACCGAACGCTTGCCCGTCCACAGGACGGCGCTGCGGGGGATGACAATCTCCTCCGACGGTCGCCCGGCCGGTGCGGCGCGAATCACGGCGCTGGCGTACATTTCCGGCTTCAGCTGCAGACCGGGATTGGCCGTTTCCACCCGCACGCGCGCCGTCCGCGACAGCTTGTCGAGCGTCGGGTCGATGAACGTGATCTTCCCCTCAAACGTCTTGCCCGGCAGCGCCGGCAGGGTATACGTCACCCTGTCGCCGGCCTTGAGGTAAGACAAATCGGTTTCGTAGGCTTCGAACATCACCCAGACGGACGAGAAATCCGCCAGTTTGAACAGGACGCTTCCCTGCGTGACGTAGTCGCCCTCTTCCACGTTTTTGGCCGTCACGACGCCGCTGCCGCTTGCCGTGATGTCCATCACCGGCGATGCCGTGCCGCGCTGTTCGATGGCGGCGATCTGCGCGCCGGTCAGTTTCCACCGCCGCAGTTTTTCGCGCGCCGCTTCGGGCAGTGCGGGCTGCACGGAGGCCATCCCGAGCGCTTCGAGCAGCTCCTGCTGCGCGTTGAGCAGATCGGGCGAGTACAGTCCGGCAACGACGTCGCCCCGGTGCACGGTTTCGCCTTCAAAACGGACGTGCAGCGTTTCGATGCGTCCGCTTACGGGCGAAGCGAGCGAATAGATCCGCTGTTCGTCCGGCTGCACGACGCCGTAGAGCCGTATTTCCTTTTCCGGGCGGCTGCGGGTGACGACCGTCGTCTGGATGTTGGCCAGCGCCGCGGCTTCTTCCGAAAGCAGTACGGCGTCGGGGTCCGTGGCATCGTTGCCTGCTGCGCCCGCCGGCTTCAGGGGAATCAAATCCATGGCGCAGAGCGGACATTTTCCGGGTTTGTCCTGCCGGATCTGCGGGTGCATGGAGCACGTCCAGACGGTCGGCTCCGCTTCGGCGTGCAAGTGCGTTTCTTCGGCGCGGGGCGTATCCGCCGGCCCGCCAAAGAGCCATCCGCCGATCGCGATGCCGGCGGCCAGAGCCAGTCCGCAGAGTACGCCGCGGCCGGTCATTATCCGTTTGAACGGATCAAGGTTGCTGTTTCTTTCTTTTTCTGTATTCATTGTTCCTGGTTTTGAATGGTTGAAATCATTTTACGGATTGCGGCCGCACGGGTGTTGAAGGCGGCGACGGCCTCGACTTCCTTCTGCCGGTAGTCCGACAGCTGGCGCTGCACCTGAATGACGGCGCCCAGGTCGACCTTTCCGGCGGCGAACTCGCGCAGGAGCAGCTCGTGCGTGCTCTGCACCAGTTGCGTCTGCCGGCGGTAGAGGATGATTTTTCGCGCCGCCTCGTCCAGGAAATGTTTCTCCTGCCGCGCGTCGGCCTCCAGGCGGTTCAGCGTTTCGGCATACTGCGCCTGTACAGCCTGCCGGCGGTAGCGGTTTTCGCGCTGCGCAGCCCTGTACTTGTCGCGATAGAGCGGCAGGGTGAGCGAGATCATCGGCATCGCCATGTCTTTTCCGTTCATGCCGTTCATCGCGGACGGGGCGGCGGCGGCGTTCATGCCGCCGTTCACCGGCACGGCGGGCGCGGCGGCGGGCGTACGGCCGATCAGCATGTACTGAAGGCCGATGCCGAACATGGGATACCCCATCCGGCGCGTCATTTCCTCCCGCGCCGTCCAGGCAAGGGATTCTTCGCGCAACATGCCCAGCATGGGATTTTGTTCCGCCAGGCGCTGTACCACCGTCTCCATGTCGGGCACGTCTCCGTCCCTCCGAAGCGTGTCCGGCAGGACGACCGCGGCGGAGACCGGCCGGTTCAGCAGCGCGTTGAAGCGGGCTTTTGCGGCGGCGATCTCCGAGCAGAGGCTCTCGACGGTATTTTCGGCTTCGGCCATCTCGAGGCGGATGCGCAGGACGTCTACCATGCTGCCCGACGGGGCGCCGGTCATGCCTCCGGCCATGTTCCCGCTCCCCATGCCGTCCGCGGCCGGAGGCGGTGCGGTTGCCGTCGCGCCGCCACCCATGCCGGCCATTGCGCCGGCGGAGGCGGTCGACGGATTGCCGGCCGTTGCGGTTTCCCGGCTGCCTGTCGACGCGCCGCCCGGAGCGGAGATGCCCGACGAGAAGCGGTGGATGGCCAGATTTTCCAGCTGCGCCAGCCATTCGCGCTGTTGCCGGCCGTTCACAAGCTGCTGCTGCAGCCGGCAGAGGGCGTACCACTGCGCCGAGACCTCGAAAAAGAGGTTGTCGCGCGTTTCGCGAAACTGTTCCCAGGCCATTTTCGCCATCTGCTGCGCTTCGGTGCGCGCGGCCTTGCGCGTGCCGAACCACGGGAACATTTGCATGAACTGGAACTGGGCGATCTGACGCCCGTCCACCAGTTCCATCGGTTGCAGGAAGAAGCCGATGTCAAGGCGCGGGTCTTCCAGCGCACCCATCTGGGGCGCACGCTGCAACGACGCCTCGTAGGCGTGAAATGCCGCCTGTATGCCCGGACTGTTTCGCGCCGCCGCTTCCAGATAACGGCTCAACGAGTCGCCCTGACCCCTCGCCGCAAAGGAAATCAACAGGATTCCCAATAAAATGCTATTCGTTCGCTTCATACGGAATTGAAAATTGAAAGTTGAAAATTAAAGTTGTTTGGGCATTCGCCGCGCCGCCATTCCGTGAGGAATGAAAGTTCGGTAGAAACGACCATTGCCCGGTGACGTAGCATCCCGTACGGGATGCGAGAGGGATGGCAGAGCGATTTTCTACCGAACTGCCATCCCTGACAGGATGTGTAGCCTCTCCACGTTCGACGCGGTCGCAGTCGATCACCGCGCCGCCATTCCGTGAGGAATGAAAGTTCGGTAGAAACGACCATTGCCCGGTGACGTG
>JAITQL010000072.1 GCA_031288935.1 Tannerella sp. | reverse complement strand
ACTCAATTCGAGACAGGATCAGTATGTACAGCCGGATGGAAGCAGGCAACAGTTGCCGGTGACGGTGAAACTCGTCGACACGCAGTTCTGGACGGTCTTTCCGTTCCGCTTTGTAAACGGCCATCCCTTTACCGACGCCGATTTTCAGTCCGCCCTTCCCGCGGCGGTGATTGCCGAATCGCTGGCGAAACGGCTCTTCGGCACCGTCGAGGCTGCGGGGAAACAGGTCAGCCTGGATTTCCGTTCCTTCCGGGTCTGCGGCGTGGTCAAAGATGCTTCCTTCGTTACCGAGCGGACGTATGCCCAACTGTGGATACCCTATACCGTCGAGCCTCAATACAATATATCATTCGGCAGCGGAGGCTCGCTGGGGCGGATGCGGGCATACATCCTGGCGCCTTCCGCCGGCGATGTGGAGCGGGTCAGGCAGGAAGCGATCGAAAACATCAACCGGTACAGTCAGACGCTGACCGGCATCACCTTCAGCGTGGAAGGTCAGCCCGACCGCCACTGGCAAAGCATCTTTCGCTCTTCGCCGATGGGTGCGGTGGACTTTAACAAGATACTTCTGATGTACGGACTGGTTTTTTTCATCCTTTTGCTGGTGCCCGCCGTCAGTCTGTCGGGCATGACCGATTCGCGCATGGAACGCCGCCTGGCCGAAATGGGCGTGCGCCGCGCTTTCGGGGCGCCCGTCCGCACGCTGGCGGGACAAATCATAGTCGAGAACTTCCTGTTCACGTTCCTGGGCGGATTGACCGGACTTTTGTCCTCCTGGCTGATCATCCTGGCGGGACGGAACTGGGTCATGCAGCTGGGGCAATCACGGGTCTCCCTTCCTCCCGACGGGATGGACGTCGTATTTACGCCCTCCATGCTGCTGAATCTTCCGGTATTCGCCATGGCTCTGGGAATTTGTTTTCTGCTGAATCTGCTTTCTTCCCTGATACCGGCCTGGCAGTATTCGCACCGTGAAATTGTCCATTCGTTAAACGCCAAATCATAACCGACATGTTGAAATCTATCTTTAAACAAATCCTGAACAGGAAACGGAGCAACAGCTGGATGGTTACGGAACTGTTCCTGGTCTTTTGCCTGACCTGGTACATCGCCGATTTCCTTTTCGTACTCAACTGCAATTACAGTCTCCCCAATTACCGCGATGTCCGGCACACCTGGGCGGTCATGCTGGCTCAATACCCGGAGAATCATCCGCTGCACCGGGCGGATGAAAACGGCGGAGAAGCGGCGGAGGCCAATTATGCCCGCATTCTTCAGACGATCCGCACGTATCCCGGCGTGGAGGCCGTATCCGTTTCATTCGACTACTGCGAACCCGGCACCGGCAGTTTCAGCGAATACTCGCTCCGGACGCCGGAGGACTCGAACCGTTTCGTGAGCGGACAAATGGTTACACTGGATCCCCGGGAGGATTTTTTCCGCGTGTTCGGTTATACGGCCAACAGGGGGAAGACGCCGGTTTCGACCGCCGATTTTGACTGGGCGAACACGAACGGAATCGTGCTTGGCCGTTCCACGGCCGAGCAGCTCTGGCCGGACTGTCCGGCCGCCGGAAAGGAACTCTATCTGGACGATACTCGAAATTACACCGTCTTGGGTGTGGTTGACGATACCAAACGGTTCGATTACGAGCGTCCCCAAAATGTGTATTACCGCCCCCGGCAGCTGGATTCAACCTCTTTGCGGAGTGCGACCGTCTCCGTTCGCAGCAAGGCCGCCGTTCCCGACGATGTTTTCAGGGAAGCTTTCGGAAAAGAGATGGCGAACCGTTTGCCGGCCGGCAATTTCTATCTGAAAGAAATACGCTCTTACGGGGAAATAGCGGAAATCAGCAAAACACAGCTCGGGGTAGCGAACGACATCAGGCAGCGCACCTTTCTGATGATTTTCTTTCTGCTGAATATACTGCTTTGCGTAACCGGCACCTTTTGGTATCGCATTCATGCGCGCCGCGAAGAAATCGGCATCCGCAAGGCGATGGGTTCGTCGAACAGCCATATCCGAAACATCCTGTTGACGGAAGGATTGTGCCTGCTGACTCTTGCCATGTTGCCGGCGCTGGTTGTCGAAGCAAACTTAGTGTATGCCGGCCTGATAGAAACGTTTGGCACGGGCATGGGAAATACGGGCACGGCGGTATATCTGCCCGACCGCACGGCGCTTCGTTTTTTGATTACCAACGGCATCACGTGGCTGATCATGGCCGCCGTGATTGTTGCCGCCATCCGGTTGCCCGCGCGCAAAGCGGCAGCCATGCCGCCCGCGGATGCGTTGCATTACGAGTAGGAAATACTTTTGCAGGCTCTTTTAAGGAGCGCAAGGTGCTTGCGAATCTTAAAAAATGGAAGGAGCTTGCGATTACGAACAATACATAAACAGATATGAGCAAATACATTTTATATTTCAAGCAGGCCTGGCAACTGATGCGGCAGGAAAAGCTGTTCAGCGCCATTTACATTGTCGGCACGGGGTTGTCAATCACGGTCGTGATGGTCTTGTCGATTGTCTTTTACATCAAGATCGCCAATGTATACCCGGAAACCAATCGCGACCGGACGCTGATTGTTCTGTACGGGGCAGAGGAATCCGAGGGAAACAGTTCGTCCGGCATGATTTCCGTTCATTTGATCGAAACCTGTTTCAGATCACTGGAAAGCGCTGAAACCGTCACGGCCGTATACAATACGTGGGGTAATGAAGACTATGTGCAGCCGGAAGGAAGCAATGAGCAGCTGCCGGTGACGGCAAAGTATGTCGACGACAGGTTCTGGACGGTCTTTCCTTTCCGTTTTGTAAACGGCAAACCCTTTACCGAAGCCGATTTCAGCTCCGCCATTCCAACGGCGGTGATTGCCGAATCGCTGGCAAAGCGTCTGTTTGGGAGCGCCGACGCCGAAGGGAAACAGGTCAGCCTCAACTTCCGTCAATTCCGGGTGTGCGGAGTCGTAAAAGACGCTTCGTATGCCACCGAACGGTCGTATGCGCAGTTATGGGCGCCCTACACCGTCGAGCCGAATCACAAGCTTGCCTTCGGACAGGGAAACTCGCTGGGGCCGATGTCGGCGTTTATACTGGCGCCCTCTGCCGGCGAGGTGGAACTGGTCAGGGAAGAGGCGCTGGACAACATCAAAAAATACAACCGGACGCTGGACAAAACGGAATTGTCGCTGCACGGACAACCCGACCGCCAGTGGCAAGCGCTGTTCAGAATAACTTCAAACGGATCGCCCGATTTCAATAAAATACGGCTTCAGTACCTGTTTGTATTCCTGATCCTGCTGCTGGTTCCCGCCGTAAGTCTGTCGGGCATGACCGATTCGCGCATGGAACGCCGTTTGTCGGAAATCGGTGTGCGCAGGGCTTTCGGCGCGCCCGTCAGTACAACCGTGATACAGATCATTACCGAAAACCTCCTGTTTTCTCTTATTGGCGGATTGGCCGGATTGCTGTTTTCATACCTGGCCGTATGGCTGGGACGAAGCTGGATCATGATACTCGGAGGCACAGTGATGGCATTCACCGCGGAAGGCACGGAAGTAACCGTTTCTCCTGCCATGTTGATGAATTTTACCGTATTTTCCATTGCGCTGGGAATTTGTTTCGTGCTGAATCTGCTTTCTGCGCTGATACCGGCATGGAAATCCGCGCACCGTCCAATTGTTCATTCGTTAAACGCCAAATTATAAACCGTCATGCTGAAACTTGTCTTCAAACAAATCATAAACCGCAGGAAAAGCAATACCTGGATTGCGGTCGAACTTTTACTGGTATTCATGACCGTATGGTATACGGTCGATTATTTTTTTGTACTCGGCTATACGTACCGTATCCCCAGCCATCGCGACATCCGGCATACCTGGCAGCTAAGCGTCGGCGAGTATCCGGAAACCCATGCAAGGTACAGCGAAGAGGAAAGCGCCAAAGAAACCGTGGAAGCAAACTTTGAACGTCTTCTCCAGGCGGTACGGACTTATCCGGGAGTGGAAGCGGTAACGGTTTCCTTCTATGCATCCGAACCCGAAAGCAGCGGTTATAGCGGAAACGTATTCCGGCGTGCGGACGATTCGGTGAATCATGTCAATGCACAGTGCATTCGGAGTGATCCGCGGGGAGATTATTTCAAGGTATTTGCCTATACTGCCGACGAAGGGAAGAAACCGGTTTCCATACGGGATTTCAATTTAAGCAGTGTCAATGATGAAGTAGTCATCAGCCGGTCGATTGCCGGGGCGCTCTTTCCCGAAGGTTCGCCGGTCGGAAAAGAAATTTGGCAGGGCACGGACAAATATACCGTCGCCGGTGTGGTGGACGACATCAAGAGATTCGCGTCCAGACGTCCCCATCATGCGGTTTACATGTTCATGCGTTTTGACGCATACATGCTTCAGCATATAAAAATCTCTGTCCGCAGCAATGCGTCCGTGCCGGACGATTTGTTCAAGGCCGGATTCAGGAAAGAAATGCAGGAACATTTGCAGGCAGGCAACTTCTATCTGAAGAATCTTTCCGCATACACGAAGGTGGCAGGGGAAATGGAAAGAATATTCGGCTTGAAAAAACAGATCCTGGAACGGACATACATGATGCTGTTCTTCCTTGTCAATATTTTACTTTGCGTAACGGGAACGTTCTGGTATCGCATCCATACGCGCCGCGAAGAAATCGGTATCCGCAAGGCAATGGGTTCAACGAGCAGCCATATCCGGAACATTCTGCTGTCCGAAGGATTGATCCTGCTGTCCGTCGCTGCGTTTCCGGCGATCATCATTGAAATGAACATGGTCTACGCCGGTCTGATAGATACGCTTGGAAAAAACGGCTCCATCGAAGGTGTTGTATACCTTCCCGACCGCACGGCGCTCCGTTTTTTGATTACCAACGGCATCACGTGGCTGATCATGGCCGCCGTGATTGTTGCCGCCATCCGGTTGCCTGCACGCAAAGCCGCCGCCATGCCGCCCGCAGAGGCTCTGCATTACGAATGAGGATGTAAAGATTCAAAAATTCAATGATTCAAAAATTCAATGATTCGTCATTGGGAATTGTACAGGTAATGGGTAATGTATTTTTGTTTCAGAGGGCTTGCGCGGGGATAGCCGGATTTTGCAAAGAGATTCAAAGATTCAAGGATTCAAAAATTCAAAGATTCAATGATTTGGAATCGGGAATTGTACAGGTGACGGGTAATGTATTTTTGTTTCA
>JAITQL010000069.1 GCA_031288935.1 Tannerella sp. | reverse complement strand
CATTTGGGCGTGTTTTTTCCTGTGCATGCAATCCGGAAGAAACCGCAAGCAGGGTCGTGGAGGCTCATCTTAGTGCATCCTTTCGATTAGGGCGATGGGCATTTACCATGTTACTCATTTGTTTTCATTTAATCCGAGAGATCCACAACCACTTTTTTCAGGTTGCCGGTAAAAGCAAATGGCGCCTTATAGGCCGGGGAAACGGTGGTTCCGAGATCGCGTCCTGTTTCGAGGGCATCGTATCCGCTACTGGCATTGGAGATGATTCCAAGGTCTTTTGTGCCGACTTTTTCATCGTCAATGTAAAGAGAGATGGCTTTATTTTTCCCTCCATTGCTATAAATCACATCCGCTTTGAGTGTGACAGTTCCTGCAGGAACGGCTTTTTCGGACGTTAACTCCACTAATTTCCCGTCCGCATTATAGGCAAAGACTAATTTCTTGTTCTTCACATAAAAACTGATGCCCGACAAGGCATTTCCAAAAGAAAGCAAGACCCCTTCGGCGCCGGTTTTGGGTATTTCGGCATGTGCGGTAATGCGGTAGGAATTGCTGTAAAAGCGAAATACGGAGGTTCTCGTAAAAGAACTGCCCGGATAAAGGACTATTTGATTCCGCCCGTTGAAGGCATTCAGGTTTTTCGTTTCCCAATGGCTCTTCAAAGGATACACGTTGTATTTCCATGCTTCGGCGTCAAACACATCTATCAATTCTCTGATCTTTTCAGGATACAGGGCTGCCAAATCGTCGGTCTCGTTGAAATCTTCACTGACATGATACAAGTGCCACTTCTTTTCGCTTTCGGGTAACCGGCTATACCGGTCGGTATCGCTTGGAAACGAAGCTTTCCATCCGTCTTTGTAAATAGCGTACGAGCCTACCATTTCGTGATATTGGACGGTATGGCGTTCGGGCAGGGTTTTATTTTCCGGCGCAACGGTATAGGCCAGACTGACGCCTTCAACGGGTTCCTGCGGATAACCGTTGATGATGTTCGGAACCTTGACGCCGGTCAGTTCAACCGTTGTCGGGAGAATATCGCTGACATACGAGTATTGGTGACGAATCCCGCCTTTGTCTTTGATTCTTTTCGGGTAAAAAAGGATCAACGGATCATGCGTACCCCCTTCGTAGGAAGCATATCCCTTGTAATAACGAAACGGCGTATTGGTAGCCGCTGTCCATCCGTCGGGGTACAGGGCGGAAGAATATTCCGTTCCCAACAGGTCCAGCTGTTGAACCTCCTTTGCGACGATTTGATCCCGTGTAGCATCCGGCGCATGTGTCAGGAAACGGCCTAACTCCCTTGCTGCACCTTCCGCTCCATTGTCGCCGACAGAAACAACGATTAGTGTATTATCCAACTGTCCCAGTTGCTCGATAAAGTTTACAATCCGCCCAATCTCCTGATCCGTTTGGGAAATGAAACCGGCGTAGGTTTCCATGTGGCGCAAAAACAGTTTCTTTTCATCCGCAGATAACTGATCCCACGGTTTCACTCCCGGATTCTGCGGCGCTAATTTTGTGTTTGCCGGAACGACGCCCAACTCGATTTGATTCTTCAAAACGATTTCCCGGTATTTGTCCCAACCCGCATCAAACTTCCCCCTGTACTTGTCTATCCATTCCTTGGAAACCTGATGGGGAGCATGTCCTGCACCCGGCGCAAAATAAAGGAAAAACGGTTTGTCGGGAGCCGCTGTCTTCTGGTCGGAGATGTAGCGGATGGCTTCGTTGGCCAAAAGCTCATTCACGTGCCGGCCTTGCGGATCTTCCGGTTCGCGTTGCGTGTCGCGATACAATACCGGATGCCACTGGTCGTTTGCTCCCAAATCGGGCGCGAAGCCGAAGTAGTGGTCAAAACCGCGTCCGGTCGGCCAGCGGTTGAACGGGCCGGCCTGCGTGGAATCCGTTGAATGTGTCAGGTGATACTTGCCCAGGGCAAACGTGTTGTATCCGTTTTCGCGAAGAATCTCGGCGACGGTTGCTTTTTCAAATGGGAGGTAACCGTCGTATCCCGGCGTACCGTACGACGAGTTGGCAAAAAAGCCGAAGTGAACGGAATGCTGATTCCGTCCGGTCAGCAGGGCTGCCCGCGTAGGAGCGGAGAATGCGCACGTATGATAGTTGGTGTACCTCAAGCCCTGATTGGCCAAACGGTCTATGTTGGGCGTTTCGATCAGGCCGCCGAAAGCCGATATGGCGCCGTAGCCGATGTCGTCGATCAGTATCCAGACCACGTTGGGCGCGCCCTCTGCGGCCTTGACCCGCGTCTGCGGAATGGACTCCTGCGTATCGGTCAGTGTCTTGCCGATCTTTCCCTGAAAGGCAGGGGTGGGACTGTATTGCGCCGCGGCGCCGCCGCCAAGCAGCAGGGCGGAAGACAACAGTCCGATTTGCTTGCTGTTTATAAGTTGCTTCATAAGAATTACCTGTTATTTTTATCGGGTGAATTAAACGGGACGGTTACTGTATGATACCATCCTGTACTTGCTTGTTTTTAAATGCGCACGCCATCTGCGTGCATGTATTTCCAAACGGATGCTCCGTTCTTCCTGACTTTGATTGTCCGGCCGTCTGCATGGATGGAGGTTTGTTTTCCAAATGTGCACGCACGCAGATTGCGTGCGCACACATAAGACACCAAAAGAAACCATTCATTCACTTCAACGACAAACATTCAACAATCTGTTTTCACTGCCCTTTCCTCCGGCCTGCCGGAGGGAAGGCTATAACTTGTCTACGGTTACTTTCTTCAGGTTGCCGGTAAAGATGTACGGCGACTTGTAGGCCGTGGATACCGGTGTGCCGAAGTTGCGTCCCGCTTCGATGTTGTTCCCGCTGGCCGTCTGGATGGCGCCCAGGTCTTTGCCGGCCACTTTTTCCCCGTTTATATAGAGCGTCACGGCCTTGTTTTTCCCTTCGTTGCTGTAAATTACTTCAGCCTTGAAGGTGACGTGGCCGCCCGGTACTGCCCTGTCGGAAACGATCTCCGTCAGGTTCCCCGCCGTGTTGTATGCAAAGACCAGCTTTTTGTTCTTTACATACAGGCTGACGCCGGAGGCCGCATTGCCGGATGAAAACAGGATGCCTTCCGTTCCCGCTCCGGCTATTTCGGCATGGGCGGTGACGGCATACGAACCGGCGGCGTAACGGAATCCGTACAGGCTGGCGTAGGGACGGCCTTCGGTATGGAGCGTCACCTGCGTTTCGCCGTCCAGGATGCTCCAGTTCTTTATCTCCCATTTGTCCTTCAGGGGATAGACGTTGTACTTCCATGCCTCGGCGTCGAACGCTTCGGCCAGTTCCTTCACCCGGTCGGGATATTGATCCGCCAGGTCGTTGATTTCATTGAAATCCTCCTTGAGATTGTACAGGTGCCACCGTTCCTCGCTCTTGGGAATCCGGCCTGTCCGGAAATCGTGCGGGAAGGAGGCCTTCCAGCCGTCCTTGTAGATGGCGTACGATCCGGTCATCTCGTGGTATTGCACGGTGTGCCGTTCGGGCAGGCTTTTATCCTCCGGCGCGACGGTATAGGCCAGGCTGACGCCTTCCAGCGGTTCCTGCGGATAGCCGTTGACGACGGTAGGCACCTTGGCGCCGACCAGCTCCACGGTTGTGGGGAGCACGTCGCTGACATACGAATACTGGTGGCGGATGCCGCCCTTGTCCGTGATTTTCTTCGGATAGAAAAGGATCAGCGGATCGTGCGTGCCCCCTTCATAGTTGGCATAGCTCTTGTAATAGCGGAAGGGCGTGTTGGTAGCCGCCGCCCAGCCGTCGGGATAGTTCGGACTGGAATATTCCGACCCCATCAGGTCGATGTGCTTCAGCGCCTTTGCCAGCCGTTCCTCGCGCGTGGCGGTCAGCAGATTCGGCTGGTGGTTCCCCAGTTCCCTTGCGCCGCCTTCCGCGCCGTTGTCGCCAAGCATGACGACGATCAGCGTATTGTCCAACTGTCCGAGTTCCTCAATGAAACGGATGATCCGTCCTACTTCATGATCCGTATGGGAAATAAATCCGGCATAGGTTTCCATGTATCGCGCAAAGAGTCTCTTCTCGTCTGCGGACAGTTCGTCCCACGGTTTGACGCCATTGTTGCGCGGCGCCAGGCGGGTATCGGCCGGAACGACGCCCAGCTGTTTCTGGCGTGCCAGCACTTCTTCGCGATACCAGTCCCATCCCTTGTCGAACTTGCCCTTGTACTTGTCGATCCATTCCCCGGCGACGTGATGCGGCGCATGTCCGG